>CARXAY010000070.1 GCA_949093475.1 uncultured Oscillospiraceae bacterium | reverse complement strand
CTGCGGGTGGGGGAGATCGGCCTTGTTCACCGCCACGAGCTGTCCGGCGCGCTCCACGGCCTGTTCCGGGTGCGCTGCTTCAGTCAGGACGACGCCCACGTCTTTATGACCCCCGACCAGATGCAGGACGTGATCCAAGAGACCGTCCGCCTCTTTGACGAGGTTTACTCCGTGTTCGGCCTCTCCTACACCATCGAGCTTTCCACCATGCCGGAGGATCACATCGGCACGGTGGAGCAGTGGGAACGCAATCAGGACATTCTGAAGCAGGCCATCACCGCCATGGGCAAGGAGTTCGTCATCAACGAGGGGGACGGGGCGTTCTACGGCCCGAAGCTGGACTTCCATCTGGCGGATTCTCTGGGCCGCACTTGGCAGTGCGGCACGATCCAGTTGGATTCCCAGCTCCCCGAACGCTTTGAGCTGGAATACACCGGCGAGGACGGCGAAAAGCACCGCCCCGTGATGATCCACCGGGTGGTGCTGGGCAGCATCGAGCGGTTCATCGGCGTCATCACCGAGCATTTTGCCGGGGCGTTCCCCACTTGGCTCGCTCCCGTTCAGGTGAAGGTGCTCACCGTCACCGACCGGGCGGACGGCTACGCCGCCGAGGTCGCCAAGGCGCTGGACGAGGCGGGCTTCCGGGTGGAGACGGACACGAGAAACGAGAAGATCGGCAAGAAGATCCGGGAGGCCACGCTGGAGAAGATCCCCTATATGCTGGTTCTCGGCGACCGGGACATGGAGAACAAGACTGTCTCCGTCCGCACCCGGGCCGGGGAGGATCTGGGGGCGATGAGCTTGGCCGACCTCACCGCCAAGCTGGCCGAGGAAGTGGCCACCAAGGCGAAATAAGCCATTCAAGGACACAAAAAACACCCGCCGGGAGGCGGGTGTTTTTTGTGTCCCTATTGAAAAGCCCCTCGAAATCTGATATAATGACCCATTACGAAATCTGACGTTTCGGAGGTGAAGCCTATGCCCCCCAAGCCCCCCATTTCTGCGGAAAATATCGCCCGGCAGCTGGACATTTGCGCCCAGATCGCCGAGGAAAACGCCGCGGCCCACCGCGCGCCGCTGGCCTTTGTGGACACCTACGGCTGCCAGCAGAACGAAGCGGATTCCGAACGCATCCGGGGCTACCTTCGCGCCATGGGCTACGCCTTCACCGATGCGGAAAAGGACGCGGATGTGATCGTCATCAACACCTGCGCCGTCCGCGCCCACGCGGAAGACCGGGTGCTGGGCAATGTGGGCGCGCTGGTACATACCAAGGCCAAAAAGCCCTCCCAGATCATCTGTCTGTGCGGCTGCATGATGGGGGAGGACGTGGTGGTGGAGAAGGTGCGCGCGTCCTACCGCCACGTGGACATCGTCTTTGACACCCATGCCCTGTGGCGTTTCCCGGAGCTTTTGCAGCGGGTGCTTCACCGCCGGGGACGGGTGTTTGACACCCCCGGCGGGGACGGGGCGATCGCCGAGGGCATCCCGCTGGTGCGGCAAAACGCCCTGAAGTCTTGGGTCAGCGTCATGTACGGCTGCAACAACTTCTGCTCTTACTGCATTGTCCCCTACGTCCGGGGGCGGGAACGCTCCCGCGCGCCGGAGGACATTTTGGACGAGGTGAAGGCCCTGCTGGCAAACGGCTGCAAGGAAGTGAACCTTCTGGGCCAGAACGTGAACTCCTACGGCAAGGATCTGCAAAACGGCTGGAACTTCCCCCGGCTGCTGCGGGAGATCTGCGCCCTGCCCGGCGACTTTTTGGTGCGGTTTATGACCTCCCACCCCAAGGACGCCTCCGAGGAGCTGTTTGACGCCATGGCCGCCAGCCCCAAGATCGCCCACCATCTCCACCTCCCCTTCCAGTGCGGCAACGACCGGGTGCTGAAGGCCATGAACCGGGGGTACACCGCCGCGCAGTATTTGGAAAAGGTCGCCGCCCTGCGCGCGCGCATCCCCGACATCGTCTTGACCAGCGACGTGATCGTGGGCTTCCCCGGGGAGACCACAGAAGAATTTGAGGACACCTTGAAGCTCATCGAGGCCGTGCGCTTCGACGCCCTCTTTACCTTCATCTACTCCCCCCGCCCCGGCACGCCGGCGGCCACATGGCCGGACGTTCTTTCCCCGGAGGAGAAACAGGCTAATTTTCAACGCTTAGTTGACGCGCAAAATCAAATCTCCAAGGAAATTCACGAGGGCTACGTGGGCAAGACCTTCCGCTGCTTGGTGGACGGCAAGGGCCAAGACAAGCGCAACAACCTCACCGCCCGCACCAATTCGGGGCGGCTTGTCCACCTCACCGGGGACGAGGCCCTCATCGGCACATATCAGGACTTGACCATCACCGCCGCCACCACATGGGCCTTGTTCGGCGAGGTGGCAAAGGCTGGGGAGGCGGGCTGATGGAGTTGTTTTTGATCTGCGGCGCGCTGCCCTTTGTGTTGGTCGCCGCGCTGGAGGCTTGGGCGGTCGTCCGCTGCCGTAACCGGAGCATGGTTTGGATCGTCCCTACGGTGCTTGGCGTGGTGGCGTTTGGCAGCATGCTGGCGTGGGCTATCCCGACCCAGAGCTATGGCGTGGGGTTTTTAATGGTGCCGATGATCCCGGCCTTTGCGCTGGGTGTGGTCGCGGGCCTGATCGCCGGTGAAAAGTGGAAAGCGAGGAAGAAGTAGATGGCAGAGAAAAAGGGCCTCACGCCCATGATGCGGCAATATCTCCAGATCAAGGGGCAGCACCCCGACTGTCTGGTGTTTTTCCGGCTGGGCGATTTTTATGAGATGTTCTTCGAGGACGCCAAGACTGCGTCCAAGGAGCTGGGCCTCGCCCTCACCACCCGTGACCGCAACAAGCCCCCCGAGGAGCAGGTGCCCATGTGCGGCGTGCCCCACCACGCGGTTCAAGGCTACCTTGCCAAGCTGGCCGCCAAGGGGTATAAGGTGGTCATTTGCGAGCAGATGGAAGACCCCGCGCTGGCGCAGGGCTTGGTAGACCGGGACGTGAAGCGCATCGTCACCCCCGGCACGCTGCTGGCGGACGACGCGCTGGAGTCGGAGGCCAACAATTACCTCTCCGCCGTTTTTCTGGAAAAGGGCTTCGCGGGGGTAGCCTTCTGCGACCTGTCCACCGGCGAGACCTCGGTGCTGGCCCTTCCCTACCCCCAAGACCGCTCCCGCCTGATGAGCGAGTTGGAGAGCCGCGCCGTGGCCGAGCTGGTGACCGACGAGGCCACCTGCGCCGCGCTGGAAAAGCTCCTTGCCGGGCGGGTGGAGTGCCACCGGGAGACCCTCCCCGGCGCGGTGTTCACCGTCAAGCGGGCCGCGCCCTTGGCCCAGCGGCAGTTCCCCGGCGAGTGGGACAGGCTCGCCCCCTCCCTTGGGGACGGCGCAGACGCCGCGCTGGGCGCGCTGGGAGGACTGCTGGCTTACCTCTATGACACCCAGCGGGTGGACGTTCTTCCCCACCTCAAGACCCTCTCCGCCGCGGGGGAGCGCACCTACATGGAGCTTGACCACGCCACCCGCCGCAATTTGGAGCTGACCGAGACCATCCGTTCCAAGGACAAGCGGGGCAGCCTGCTGTGGGTGATGGATCGCTGCAAGACCGCCATGGGCCACCGCCGCCTGCGCGCGTGGGTGGAGCGTCCCTTGGTGGACGTTCCCGCCATCCTCCGCCGTCAGGACGGCGTGGCCGAGCTGGTGGCCGACACCCCCAAGCGGGAAGCGTTACGCACGGCGCTCTCCGACATGGGTGATTTAGAGCGGGCGGTGGCCCGTCTGGGCTGCGGCACAGGGAGCGCCAAGGAGCTGCTCTCCCTCTGCGACGCCCTCGCCCCCATCCCTGCGGTGAAGGCTGCGCTGGGCGCGCCCCAAAGCGGCATTTTGACCGACCTTCTGGGCCAACTGGACGACCTGCGCGATCTCCAGCAGGAGCTTGACCGGGCCATTCAAAAGCGGGAGCTTCCCACCACGGTGAAGGACGGCGGCATCATTGCCGACGGCTACGACCCGCAGGTGGATCACTACCGTTCGCTGGTGAAAAACGGCGGACAGGCGGTGGCGGACATCGAGGCCGCCGAGCGGGAGCGCACCGGCATCAAATCCCTGAAGGTCAAATACAACAAGGTGTTCGGCTACTATATCGAGGTCTCCAACGCCTACAAGGGGCAAGTGCCCGACGACTACGACCGCAAGCAGACCTTGGTCAACGCCGAGCGGTACATCACCCCCCAGCTCAAGGAGTTGGAGGAGGAAATTCTGAACGCCCGCGACCGGGTGGCCGCGCTGGAATACGACCTCTTTTGCGATCTGCGCTCCAAGGCGGTGGCCCAGACGGCGGCCATCCAGCTCAACGCCGACGCAGCCGCGCAGTTGGATGTACTGGCCGCCCTCGCCTCTCTCGCCGTGGAGGAGCGGTACGTCCGTCCCACGGTGGACGGCTCCAAGGCGCTGGACATTGTGGACGGGCGGCACGCCGTGGTGGAAAAGACCCTGACCGACGGGGTCTTTGTTCCCAACGACACCCAGATGGACGCAGAAAAGTGGAACGTGGCCCTCATCACCGGCCCGAACATGGCGGGAAAATCCACCTATATGCGCCAGATCGGCCTCATCGTCCTCATGGCCCAGATGGGGTCTTTCGTCCCGGCGCGGGCGGCCCACATCGGGGTGGCCGACCGGGTGTTCACCCGCATCGGCGCGTCGGACGACTTGGCCAGCGGGCAGTCCACCTTTATGGTGGAGATGCTGGAGGTCTCCCAGATCCTTGCGCAGGCCACGGACAGGAGTCTGCTCCTTCTGGACGAGATCGGCCGGGGCACATCGACGCTGGACGGGGCGTGCATCGCCCGCTCCGTGATGGAATACTGCGCCGACACCCTGAAGGCGCGCACCTTCTTCTCCACCCACTACCACGCCCTCTGCCCGGTGGCCCACCAGCTGGTGCGCGCCCGGAATTTCTCCATCGCCGCCCAGAAGCGGGGCGACCGGGTGGTGTTTTTACGCAAGATCATTACCGGCGCGGCCAGCGAGAGCTACGGCATTGAGGTGGCCCTGCTGGCGGACGTTCCCGCCCCCGTGGTGGAGCGGGCCAAGGAGCTGATGAAGGATTGGGATCTGAAATGGAACGAAGGATAAAGACCCCCGGACAAATCCAGTGGCGGCCGCAGCTCACCGAGGAGGAACAGCGGGTGGGCTGGGTCTTTTTCGGCCTCTACCTCTTTGTGTTTCCCTTTTTGGTGGGGCTGGCGACCCGCTTTTTGGACGAGCATCTGGAGCTGGGCATCCCCGCCGCCGAGTCCTCCGCCATTTACTACGCCGCCGTGCTGCTTCTGCTGGTGGCGGTCTTTTGGAACTTTCTGAAAAACGCCTTTCGCATTTTGCAGGACAACACCCGCCAGAACTTGTTTGCGCTGGTGACGGGCTTTTTAGGGGGACTGGCGCTCACTGTCCTCCTCTCCCTGATCCCCCTGCCGGTGGAAAACCCCGTCATCGGGGACTATCGGGCGCAGTTTCTCTTTTCTCCCCTCTGCACCACCGCCGTGGTGATGTTTTTGCGGCCCATGGTGGAGGAGATCCTCTTCCGGGGGCTGCTGTTCGGCTCTCTTCGCAAGAAAAACCGCATCGTGGCTTACGCCGTATCCATCGGCCTGTCTGCGGTGATGGCGGTGTGGCAGTTCATGCTCCCCGACGGCGGGCCGCTCTATCTGCTGCTGGCCCTGCGCTACATCCCGCTGGCCGCCGCCTGCACGTGGGCCTATGACATCGGCGGCTCAGTGTTCACCCCCATGGCCCTGCGGGTGATCCTGAACGGATTGTTTTTGGTGTTTGCGTTAATCGCCTGAAAACGGCGCGCCGCCCAGATTGCGTAGCCCCCTTTTGAAAGGGGGTGGCAGACGCGAAGCGTCTGACGGGGGATTGTTCGAGACGGCAAAGGGCCAATCCCCAGTCAGCCTTCGGCTGACAGCCCCTTTCCAAAGGGGCCCAAGCAGAATTGATTTAAGGAGGAGGTGGTGGTATGCCCCACATTCAAGTAATGGACAAGGCGCTGGCCGACCTGATCGCCGCGGGCGAGGTGGTGGAACGGCCCGCTTCGGTGGTCAAGGAGCTGGTGGAAAACGCCGTGGACGCCGGCGCGACCCAGATCACCGTGGAGATCCGCAACGGCGGCGCGACCTATATCCGCGTCACCGACAACGGCTGCGGCATCCCCAAGGAGGAGATGGCCACCGCCTTCCTCCGCCACGCCACCAGCAAGATCTCCACCGCCTCCGATCTGGACGCCATCGAGACGCTGGGCTTTCGCGGTGAGGCTCTGGCCGCCATTGCAGCCGTGGCACGGGTGCAGATGCTCAGCAAGCCCAAGGAGCAGAACATGGGATACGCCTATTCCATAGAGTGCAGCGAGCCGGTGGAGGAGGGGGACGCAGGCTGCGGCGACGGCACGACGGTGGTGGTGCGCGACCTCTTTTTCTTCCATCCCGCCCGGTATAAGTACCTGAAAAAGGACGTGGCCGAGGGCAACGCCGCGCAGGCCGTGGTGGAGCGGCAGGCGCTGGGCCACCCGGAGGTCTCCTTCCGTTTCATCCGGGACGAGCGCAGCGTGTTCACCACCCCCGGCGACGGCGAGCCGCTGGCGGTGATCCACACCCTCATGCCCGACGAAGCCCCCGATATGCTTTTTGTCCGTCCCTATGGGTTTCCCGGCCTTCAGGTGTTCGGCTATGTCTCCCGCCCCACTGCCTGCCGGGGCAGCCGGGCCGGCCAGCACTTTTTCGTCAACGGCCGCTGGGTGCAGTCCAAGCGGCTCACCGTGGCGCTGGAAAAAGCCTATGAAAACCAGCGGATGGTGGGGAAATTCCCCGCCGCCGTACTCTATTTGAACATCTCACCCGACAAGGTGGACGTGAACGCCCACCCCGCCAAGACCGAGGTGCGC
>CARXAY010000069.1:1898-6950 GCA_949093475.1 uncultured Oscillospiraceae bacterium | reverse complement strand
AGAAGCGCATCCAGGAGTCCGGCGAGGGGCACATCCAGACCCTGCGGATCAAGACCCCCTCCATCGACGAGATCGTGGGCCAGCTCTCCGGCGGCAACCAGCAGAAGGTCATCATCGGCCGCTGGCTGCTCACCAACCCGGAGGTGCTGCTGTTGGACGAGCCGACCCGCGGCATTGACGTGGGCGCGAAGTATGAGATCTATCAGCTCATCTTAGACTTGGCCAATCAGGGCAAGACCGTGCTGATGGTGTCCTCGGAGATGCCCGAGCTGCTGGGCGTGTGCGACCGGATCATCGTGATGTCCGGCGGACGGGTGGCCGGAGAGGTGGACGCAAAGACCACCACTCAGGAAGAGATCATGGCGCTTGCCGCCAAATACGCATAAGGGAGGTTGCGAAACAATGAGAAACCCTGTGAAAGGCATTCAGGAAACCTCGGCAAGGTATAAGACGCTGGACGCGAAGGATCGCCGCCGTTTTTGGGCGGATGGGATCTTGAACAATGCACTCTACATTCTGATGGTAGTCTTTGTGATCATTACCATCGTCGTGAACCCCAAATTCTGGAGCTGGGGCGCCCTGTCCACCATCATTACGCAGGTGGCCAGCTACCTGCCCATCGCTCTGGGTATCGGCGGGTGTATCGTTTTGACCGGTACGGACTTGTCCGCCGGACGTGTGGTGGGCCTCACTGCCGCCGTGTCCGCCATCCTGCTTCAGCGGGCCGACCTTTCCAACCGCATTATGGGCGCGCTGCCTGAGCTGCCCGCAGTAGCGGCGATCATCCTCGCCATCCTCGCCACCATGGTGGTGGGCGGTATCGTGGGCTTCATCAACGGCTTCTTCGTGGCGAAGTTCAAGCTCCACCCCTTCATCGTCACGCTGGCGACCCAGCTGATGACCTACAGCGTGATCCTGCTGGTGTTCATGCTGGGCGGCAACAACGGCCAGCCCATGAACGGTCTGCGCCCCGCGTACACCAACTTCGTCAAGGGCAATATGCCGATCATCGGCCTGCCTTGGTATGTGCTGTATGCGGTGGTGTTCATTGCGGTGATGTGGTTCATCTGGAACAAGACCACCTTCGGCAAGAATATGTTCGCCGTGGGCTCCAATCAGGAGGCCGCCAGCGTCTCCGGCGTCAACGTGTTTAAGACCATCGTCATGGTACACACGCTGGCCGGTATCATGTACGGCCTCAACGGCTTTATTGAGGCCGCCCGCCTCAGCTCGGTGAACCAAGCCACCGGCCTGAACTACGAATGTGACGCCATCGCGGCCTGTGTTATCGGCGGCGTCTCCTTCGTCGGCGGCACCGGTAAGATCAGCGGGATCGTCCTTGGCGTGTTCATCCTGCGTATCATCTTCGTGGCCCTGCAGTTCCTCTCCATCGACCAGAACCTGCAGTTCCTTATCAAGGGCGCGATCATCCTCTTTGCCTGCTCCTTGGATATGCGGAAGTATCTGGCCAAGAAGTAAGCCGTCAGGCAGACAGACAACAAGAAAAGAAGCGGGACGCTCCATGGAGCGTCCCGCTTTATTGCGTTCTGTGTTCGGAGGGGGAGAGGGAGGTTTACTTCACGCTCTCCAAGAAGCGGAGGAAGGCCGCCTTGCCGGCATCGTCCCGCTTGTAGACCCCTGCGTGTTCCAGCACCTTGGCAAAGACCACGCCGGTCTCCTTCTGCACGATGTCCAGCGCGTTGTCCGGGGTAATGGTGTAGTTCTTGGCAAAGGCTTCGGCCCAGTCGGCGTGCTTTTCCGTGCGCTCGTCGGCGCGCAGATCCTTGCCGGTGGCCAGACAGTCGGCCACGGCGGCCAGCTCCTCCTTCAGCCGCGCCGGGAGGACGGCCAGACCCATCACCTCAATGAGACCGATGTTCTCCTTTTTGATGTGGTGAAGCTCCGCGTGGGGATGGTAGACCCCCAGAGGATGCTCGTCGGTGGTGATGTTGTTGCGCAGCACCAGATCCAGCTCAAACTTTTCCCCCCGGCGGCGGGCGATGGGGGTGATGGTGCTGTGGGGCTCACCGTCGGTCTCGGCAAAGATGAACGCGGCTTCGTCGGTGTAGCCCCGCCATGCGCCCAAGATCTTGTCCGCCAGCTCCACCAGCCGCTCGGGCTTGTCGGCGGTGAGACGGATCACCGACATGGGCCACTTGACGATCCCGGCCGCCACGTCCTCAAAGCCGGGGAAGGTGAAGGAGGTCTCCACCGGGGCGACGGCCATGGGGAAGGTGTAGTGCCCGCCCTGAAAATGGTCGTGGGCCAGAATCGAGCCGCCCACGATGGGCAGGTCGGCGTTAGAGCCGACAAAGTAGTGGGGGAACTGGCCCACGAAGTCCAGCAGCTTGCCAAAGCAGGCCCGGTCGATCTTCATGGGGGTATGTTCCTTGTTAAAGCAGATGCAGTGTTCGTTGTAGTAGACGTAGGGGGAGTACTGCAAGAACCAAGGCGAGCCGTTGATGGTGATGGGCACGACCCGGTGGTTTTGCCGGGCGGGGTGGTTCACCCGGCCGGCGTAGCCCTCGTTCTCGGCGCAGAGCTGGCAGCGGGGGTAGGCGGCGGCAGGGAGGTTTTTCGCCGCCGCGATGGCCTTGGGGTCTTTTTCCGGCTTGGAGAGGTTGATGGTGATGTCCAACTCGCCGTATTCGGTGGGGGCTTTCCACTTCACATCCTTGGCGATGCGGTCGCGGCGGATGTAGTTGGTGTCCTGACTGAGCTTGTAGTACCAGTCGGTGGCCGCCTTGGGGTCTTGGGCGTAGAGGGCGCGGAATTTGCCGATGACTTGCGCGGGACGGGGGGTGAGACGGCCCATCACCTCGGTGTCAAAGAGGTCGCGGTAGACCACCGAGTCCTCGGCCAGCACGCCCCGGGCGTGGGCGTCGCTGAGCAGCTCCTCCAAAACGGGGGCCAGCTCGATCTCCCCCCACTCCTTACCGGGGTCGGCATAGCTGTCCAGCTTCAGGGCGTCCAGAATGGTGTTCACCGCCCAAATGTACTCGCACTCCTCGATCAGCCCTGTGCGCAGGGCGTAAGTCGCCAGCTTGGATACCGCTTCATTTACCATAGATGTTCTCTCCTCTCTCATTTACGCAACCACCACGCAGCCGCCTTGGGGGCGGATGTGCAGAAGATGGCAGTGTCCAGCTCCGAACAGGGCCTCCATCCCGGCGCGGAACAGGGCCACGCGCTCGTTGGGAACAAAGGCTTGGATCGTCCCGGCGAAGCCGCCGCCGTGGACGCGGATCGCCCCCTTGCCGTCCAGAAGCTCCTTCCCCCGCGCCAGCGCGATGGGGATGGCTTGCTGCTTGGGATCGGCGATCGACCAAGTGTTTTGCAGGTGGAGGGCAGAGGAAATGCCGGAGGCGTTGACCAAGGTCAGGAAACGGTCAAAGTCGCCCGCCTGAAGGGCTTCGGCCTCCTCCACGGCCCGGCGGTCGTCGTCGTAAAAGTGGAGGGCACGCAGCACGGCCCGGTCGCCGCACTTCTCCCGCAGGGCGGGGAGACTGGCGCGGAAGTCGGCCTCGGGCACTTCCCGCAGGAGCTGCTTGCCGAAGAACGCCGCCACCGCGCCCATTTCGCGGGTGATGTCGGCGTAGTCGTCGGTGAGGTCGCCGTGGCTGGAGGCGGTGTCCACGATGCAAAGGGTGTGGCCCGAATGGGCGAAGTCGTAATCTACCCGCGTCACCACCGGGTCGGTGGGGTCGTTGAAGTCGATGGCCACCGCACAGCCCACCGAAGAGCCCATCTGATCCATCAGGCCGCAGGGCTTGCCGAAGTAGACATTCTCCGCATACTGGCCGACCTTGGCAATGGTGACGGGATCTAACTTCCCCTCGCAGCAGAAATGGTTGAGAATGTTGCCGATGAGTACCTCATAGGCCGCCGAGGAGGAGAGGCCGGAGCCGGAGAGGACGGTGGAGGTCACATAGGCGTCGAAGCCCAGCAGGGGATAACCCAGCTCCTTCACCTTGGCGGCCACGCCGCGCACCAAGGCGGCAGAGCCGTTGCGCTCCTCCTCCCGGGGGAGAAGGCTGTCCAGCTCCACCTCCAAGGCGGGGTAGCCCTCGGAGAGGACGCGAATGACGTTTTTGCCGTTGGGGGCGGCGCAGGCCAGCATATCCATATCGACGCTGCCGCAGAGGACGTGGCCGTGCTGGTGGTCGGTGTGGTTGCCGCCGATCTCGGTGCGGCCCGGCCCGCTAAAGAGCGCGGCGGGGGCGTCGCCGGGCTGGAAGGCGTCCTGAAACGCCTGAACGACATGGGCTGCGCGGGCTCGGGCGGCGTCCAGACTGGACGGCTGGCCGTCCAGCGCGTAAAGGGCGGCCAACGCCTTGTCGTGGTCGCCGGCGGACAGGGTGGAGAGCAGGGATGTACAGGTGTGCATAGGGGTTCACCTCCGTGTTTATTGCGCTTTGGCTGCTACCATTCAGTATAGCATAGAAATGCACAATCCACAATGGACATTTTGGAAAAAGAGTGACAATTTGACCAGAGGTGTGTATAATGAAAATCAGAACAAAAAAGGGAGGTTTTTGTATGAGCGAGCAGACACGCAGCCCTTTCGGCGTGACGGCGGAGGGAGAACCGGTAGAGCGGTTGGAGCTAAAGCACGGCGCCCTCTCCTGCGCCATCCTTACCTTCGGCGCGACCCTGAACAGCCTGTGCGTTCCCGGCCGGGACGGCAAGCCGGTGGACGTGGTGCTGGGCTACGACACCTTGGAGGAGTACATGACGCAGGACGCCTACTTGGGCGCGGTGGTGGGCCGGTTTGCCAACCGCATCGCCAAGGGCCGCTTTTCCTTGAACGGCAAGGAGTACGCGCTGGCGGTGAACAACGGCCCGAACCACCTTCACGGCGGCCTCAAGGGCTTTTCTTACCGGGTGTGGACGGTGGAGGAGCTGACCGCGGACAAGGCCGTCCTGACGCTGGACAGCCCCGACGGGGAGGAGGGCTACCCCGGCCACCTGACCGTCCGGGTGACCTACACCCTGACGGAGGAGGGACTGACCCTCCGCTACGAGGCGGAGACGGACGCTGACACCCCCCTT
>CARXAY010000069.1:0-1888 GCA_949093475.1 uncultured Oscillospiraceae bacterium | reverse complement strand
GCGGGGGAGGTGGGCGGCCATGTGGCCACGATTTTTGCCCATCAATACATCCCCACCGACGACACCTCCATTCCTCTGGGACAGCCCGCCGACGTGGCGGGGACGCCGATGGACTTCACCGTCCCCACCCCCTTGGGCGAGCGGGTGGACGACGACTTCGACCAGTTGACACAGGCGCGCGGCTACGACCACAGCTATGTGGTGGACGGAGAGATGGGCGTTCTGCGTCCGGCGGCGGAGGTGGTCTCTCCAAAGACCGGGATCAAGCTGACGGTCAAGACCACCCTCCCCGGCGTGCAGCTCTACACAGCCAACTACCTCACCGACCGGGCGGGCAAGGACGGCGCACGGTATGCCCCCCGCTATGCCTTTTGTCTGGAGACCCAGTTCTTCCCCGACTCTCCCAACCAACCGGCGTTTCCCTCCGCCATTTTGCGCGCAGGGGAGAAATTTGACCATACCACCTGCTTTTTCTTTGGGGAAACTTGACTTTTTCCGGCGGAATTGGTAGGATAAGAAGACATTGCGCAATGTAAGGAGAGATGGATTTGAAGCGGGAGAAATTCGGCTCGCGGCTGGGCTTTATTCTGGTCAGCGCGGGGTGCGCCGTAGGCATCGGCAACGTGTGGAAGTTCCCTTATGTGGCCGGGGCAAACGGCGGCGGCGTGTTTGTGCTGCTGTACCTCATTTTCTTGGCGGTGATGGCTCTGCCCGTACTCACTATGGAGCTGGCGGTGGGCCGGGGCAGCGGCAAAAGCGCGGTTTTGGGCTACAAGACGCTGGAAAAGCCGGGGAGCAAATGGCACATCCATGGCTGGTTCTGCGTGGCGGGCTGCTGCCTGCTGATGATGTACTACACCACCGTCTCCGGCTGGATGTTCGGTTACTTCGTCAAGTTTGCCGGTGGGACGTTCAGCGGGCTGGACGCCGCCGGGATCGACGCGGTGTGGCCCGCCATGCTGGCAAACCCCGGCGAGATGAGCCTTTGGATGGTACTGACGGTGCTGGTGGGCTTTTTGGTGTGCAGCTTCGGCCTGCAAAAGGGCTTGGAGCGCATCACCAAGGTGATGATGGTGGGCCTGCTGGGCCTCATCGCTGTGCTGGCCGTCCACAGCCTTACCTTAGATGGGGCGCTGGAGGGGGTCAAGTTCTACCTCCTGCCCGACTTTGGCCGGGCGGCGGAGGTGGGCCTTGGCAACGTGGCCACCGCCGCCATGAATCAGGCGTTCTTCACCTTGAGTCTGGGCATCGCCGCCATGGAGGTGTTTGGCAGCTACATGAGCCGAAAGCACACCCTCACCAGCGAAGCCACCCGTATCTGCGCGCTGGACACCGTGGTGGCGCTGGCGGCGGGGCTTATCATTTTCCCCGCCTGCTTCTCCTTCGGTGTGCAGCCCGACAGCGGGCCAAACCTGATCTTTGTCACCCTCCCCAAGGTGTTCGCCGGGATGATGGGCGGGCGCATCTGGGGCGCGCTGTTCTTTCTCTTTATGACCTTTGCGTCCTTCTCCACCGTCATTGCGGTGTTTGAAAATCTTCAGGCCAACGCCATCGACAACTTCGGCTGGTCGCGCAAAAAGGCCAGCCTTATCAACTGCGCCTTTGTCCTTGTCACCAGCATCCCCTGCGTGCTGGGCTTCAACCTCTGGAGCAACGTGACCATTCTGGGCCGCAACGTGCTGGACTTTGAGGACTTCTTGGTGAGCAACCTGATGCTGCCGCTTGGCTCACTGGTCTACCTGCTGTTCTGCGTGACCAAGTGGGGCTGGGGGTACGACAAGTACCTCAAGGAGGCCAACAAGGGGGAGGGGCTGAAGATGCCCCGCTGGCTCAAGCCTTACTTCCAGTTCGTCGTCCCCGTACTCATTCTGTTCATCCTCATTCAAGG
>CARXAY010000068.1 GCA_949093475.1 uncultured Oscillospiraceae bacterium | reverse complement strand
CAACGCGCCCAATATGCCCGCCCTGTTCCAGAGCGTCCGCTTCCTCACCACCGCCATCGTCAGCGAGATGGCCTACTCCTCCGGGCTTCAGCGCCAGGCTCTCTTCTCTATCGCCCTGGTGCTCTATCTCTTCATTTTGCTCATCAATGCCACGCTGAACTTCTTTTTGAAGCGGGACGGGGAGGGCTGATGATGCGAAAAGCGAAAGACGCCCTCCGCATAGGGGCTATGGGAGCGTCCACTCTGTTCACCTGTGCTTTGGCGGTGGGGCTGATGGGCTATGTGCTGGCAAAGGGCCTGCCTCAGCTGAGCTGGGAGCTGCTCACCACCGCCCCCAGCTATCTGGAGGACACCGTGGGCATCCTACCTGACATCCTCAATACCCTGTACCTCATCCTCACCGCCGTGGTCATCGTCCTGCCTCTGGGGGTGGGAGCCGCGGTATATCTCAACGAGTACGCCACAAACAAAAAGCTGGTGAGCGTGATCGAGTACGCCGCCGAGACCCTGTCCGGCATCCCCTCCATCATCTACGGTCTGGTTGGAATGCTGGTGTTCTCCAACCTTCTTGGTGGCTCTTGTCTGCTTGCCGGGGCGCTGACGCTGGTGGTCATGAATCTGCCCACCGTCCTGCGAACCACCCAAGAGAGCCTGAAGACCGTCCCCCAGTCCTACCGGGAGGGGGCTTTCGGCTTGGGGGCGAGCAAGTGGCGGGTCATCCGCACGGTGGTGCTCCCCGGCTGCGTAGACGGGGTGGTCACCGGCTGTATTTTGTCGGTAGGGCGGATGCTGGGGGAGACGGCGGCCCTTCTCTATACCGCCGGCTTTGCCCATGCCCTCAACGGCTTTTTCTCCGGCCTTGGCAGCTCGGGGGCGACCTTGTCGGTGGCCCTCTACGTTTACGCCAAAGAGCCGGGGCCGGGGCGGCAAGAGGCGGCCTTCGCCATCGCCGCCATCCTCCTGCTTTTGACCTTGGGTATCGACCTTGCCGCTGCGCTGGTTAAGCGGCAGTTCCAAAGGAGACGCTTATGAACCCCATTCTCACATCCCACGACCTGTGCCTCTGGTATGGGCAGACTCAGGCGCTGAAAAACATTTCTCTGGACATTCCGGAAAAAAGCATCACCGCCCTTATCGGCCCTTCGGGCTGCGGCAAGTCCACCTTTCTCAAAACCCTGAACCGCATGAACGACCTGATCCCCGGCGTTAGGATCACCGGGGAGGTACGCTACCGGGGAGAGGACATCTACGCCCCCGGCCGGGACGTAAGCGCCCTGCGCCGGGAGGTGGGGATGGTGTTCCAAAAGCCCAACCCCTTCCCCATGTCCATCTACGACAACGTGGCCTACGGCCCTCGAACCCACGGGATCAAGGGCCGGGCCCGGCTGGATGAGATCGTGGAGCAGGCCCTGCGGGACGCGGCCATCTGGGACGAGGTAAAGGATCGGCTTAAAAAGAACGCTCTGGGCCTGTCGGGAGGCCAGCAGCAGCGGCTTTGTATCGCAAGGGCCTTGGCGGTAGAGCCGACGGTGCTTTTGATGGACGAGCCCACCTCCGCTCTTGATCCTATCTCTACTTCCCGGGTGGAAGAATTGGCTATGGAGCTGAAGGAGCGCTACACCATCGTGATTGTCACCCACAATATGCAGCAGGCCCTGCGCATCTCCGACCGCACCGCCTTTTTCCTGCTGGGGGAGCTGGTGGAGGCGGGCGATACGGAGAGGATCTTCTCCCAGCCCGGGGACAAGCGCACCGAGGACTACATCACGGGGAGGTTTGGCTGATGAGAAGCCGTTTTGACGAGGATATGGCCCTTTTGCACCGGGAGCTGACCCGGATGGGCGGGCTATGCGAGGAGGCCATCGCCCTCTCCGCCAAGGCTCTGGACGGCGACCGGGCTTTGGCGGGGAAAGTTCCCGCTCTGGAAGCGGAGATCGACCAAGCCGAGCGTGACATCGAGAGTCTCTGCCTCAAGCTCCTGCTGCGCCTGTGGCGGGAGACCTGCGGCAGGTGTCGGCGGCACTGAAGATGATCACCGATCTGGAGCGCATTGGAGACCAGGCGAGCGACATTTCCGACATTGTCTGCGCCATTGAGGGGGTAAGGCCGGAGGAGGCACAGCGGCTTCACGCCATGGCCCATGCCGCCATCCATATGGTCACTGCCAGCGTGGACGCCTACGTCTGCCAAGACGTGGAGCAGGCAAAAAAGGTCATTTTATTTGACGACGCCATTGACAACGCCTTTCAGGAGATTAAAATAGCCTTGGTGGAGCGTATCGCCCAAAATCCCGAGCTAGGCGAGTATGCTCTGGATCAGCTAATGATCGCCAAGTACTTTGAGCGCATCGGCGACCACGCCGCCAACGTGGCGGAATGGGTGGTATTCGCCGTCACCGGCGTTCACAAAGGAGAGGGCCTATGATCTGGTGTGTAGAGGACGACAACGGCATTTTGGAGACCGAGCTGTACGCCCTGACCTCTACGGGCTTTGCCGCCCGTGGCTTTGCCGACGGCGACGCCTTTTGGGCCGCCCTGCAGCAGGAGCGGCCCCAGCTTGTTTTGCTGGATGTGATGCTCCCCGGTGCGGGCGGGGTGACCCTCCTGCGACGGATGAAGGAGACCCCCGCCCTTCGGGACATCCCCGTCATCATGGCCACCGCCAAGGGGACGGAGTACGATAAGATACAAAGCCTCGATCTGGGGGCGGACGATTATCTGGTCAAGCCCTTTGGGCTCATGGAGATGGTGTCCCGGGTCAAGGCGGTGCTGCGGCGGTGCGAGGACAAGGGGCAAACCGTCCTGACCATGGGCGGGCTGAGTATGGATACCATCGGCCATACCGTCACGGCGGACGGACAGCGCTTAGATCTGACCTATAAGGAATTTGAGCTGCTGCGGCTGTTTTTGGCCCATCCGGGCCGGGCCTTTACCCGGGAGGAGCTGTTTTCCGGCGTGTGGGGGGACAGCTATCAGGGGGAGACCCGGACTTTGGATATGCACATTAAGACCTTGCGTCAAAAGCTGGGTGGCTACGGCGCGCGCATCGAGACCGTCCGGGGCGTGGGCTACCGTTTGGAGGGCAAGCTATGAGCAAAAAAATCTTTCGCGCCTGTCTGCTCTCCGCCTTTGTGGCCCTTCTCACCAGCTTGGTGGTGGTCATGACCAGCCTGTACGGCTATTTCAATGAGCGGCAGAGCATCCAACTTAGCCAAGAGCTTCGCATGGCGACCCAAGGGGTGGAGTTGAGTGGAAGAGCCTATTTGGAGGGCTTGGAAAAAGAGGATTACCGCCTGACATGGGTGGATGGGACAGGCAAAGTACTCTATGATACCCAAGCGCCCGCCGACGCCATGGAAAACCACGCCCAGCGGGAGGAGATCCGGGAGGCTCTGGAAACCGGAGAGGGCGTCGCGTCCCGAATGTCTGCCACCCTCATGCGCCGCACGGTCTATCAGGCCAAGCGGCTCTCGGACGGCACGGTGCTGCGGGTGTCCGCCGACCAAGTGACGGCGCTGGCCCTGCTGCTTTGGATGTCTCAGGCCCTTTTGCTGCTGATCGTTGTCGCGGCGGTGGTGTCTTGGGTGCTGGCGGACAAGCTGGCTCGGCAGGTGGTCAAGCCCATCAACACCTTGAATCTGGACGATCCGCTGTCCAACGATGTGTATGAGGAATTGTCCCCCCTCCTCCGGCGCATCCATCACCAGAACCGGCAGGTGGCCGCCGCCGAGCAAAGCCGCCGGGAGTTCACCGCCAACGTGTCCCACGAGCTGAAAACGCCCCTTCAGTCCATCCTCGGCAGCGCGGAGCTGCTGGAAAACGGCACGGTGGCCCAGCCGGACATTCCCCGGTTTGCGGGCCGCATCCGCGCCGAGGCCCAGCGGTTGGTGGCCCTCATTGAGGACATCCTCCGCCTGTCCCAGCTGGACGAGGGGGTAGAGCTGCCCCGGGAGGAGGTGGAGCTGCTCTCCCTTTGCCGGGAGGTCTGTGCCAACATGGAGGCCCAAACCGCCGCAAAAGGGATCATCATGACCGTCCACGGCGAACCGGCCAGCGTGATCGGGGCCCGGGCCTTGCTCTTTGAACTGGTCTACAACCTCTGTGACAACGCCGTAAAGTACAACGTGGAGGGCGGCTCGGTGGACGTCAGCGTGACCCACACGGGGCAAACGGTCACCCTCACCGTGGCCGACACGGGCATCGGCATCCCGCCTCAGGATCAGGAGCGGGTGTTCGAGCGGTTCTACCGGGTGGACAAAAGCCGCTCCAAGGCCGCCGGTGGCACGGGTCTGGGCCTTGCCATTGTCAAGCACGCCGCCCAATATCATAACGCCAAGATCAAGTTGGACAGTAAAATCGGAAATGGAACAGCGATCGAAGTCACTTTCCCCATCTAAAATACACCTCAATTTGAGGTACGTTTCGACACTACAAAGACCGTCTGCTTTCTCTGTGAAGCAGGCGGTCTTTTGTCATGTTTTGAACTTTCGAGGTTTTTTATCCCGAAATTTTGAGACAATGCCCATCTGCAACTGTGATAATAGCAGGGCGTGGCAGAGAATAAAGATAGGACACCCCGATTTTATTTCAGAGGTGTTCTTATGGATCATCAAGTGCCTGATACCACCAGCAAAATCCTCAAGTTTGGAAAAACTGAGGTCACAGTATTCCACTCAAAGGCTGGCCCGATCCTGCAAAACCAGCTAATTTGTGTTCTTCACTCCCACATGACGGAAAAACCAAAAATTTGACGAGATTTTTGATGTTTGCTATCATAATATTGCAGACATCGTTTCGCAAATTTGGCTTTTCGGCAGAAGGGAGCGTAGAATGACCTTTGTGCGAAACGAAGCAAAAGAAAAGGCTGTTTCTGAAAAGGAATGGAAGCTGGGAGCCTATACCCGCCTCAGTAAAGAGGATGGCGATAAGCCCCAGAGTGACAGTATTGAAAACCAGCAGAAGATCATCAACAACTATATTGACTGGATGAGACGGCAGGGGGAGAACGTAGCCTCGGTAACGCTTTACACCGACGATGGCTATGCCGGGGGCGGCTTTGACCGGCCCGACTACAAGCGGCTGATCAGCGATATTGATGCCGGGGCCATCAACTGTGTGATTTTCAAAGATCTGTCCCGTCTGGGCCGTAACTACCCGGAGCTGGGGCGGCTGCTGGAGGACTATTTTCCCAGCAAGGGAGTGCGTGTCATCTCCATTCTCAACAGCCTGGACAGCGTGAAAAGCCCGGAGACCTATTGCAGCTCCATCGTTTCCTTTTCCAACATCGTCAACGACGACTATATCCGCCAGCTTTCGGTGAAGATCAAAAGCACCCTGAACATGAAGCGCAACGCCGGGGAGTTCATCGGCAACTACGCCCCTTACGGCTATGTGAAGAGTTCAGAGGATCGCCACAAGCTGGTCATTGACCCGGAGGCGGCGGAGGTGGTGCGGATGATCTTCGACTGGTACACCGAGGGAGCCAGCGCGTCAGCCATCGTAAAGCGGCTGAACGCCCTCCATATCCCGCCTCCCTCTGTCTATAAGACGGCAAAAGGTTGTAAAGGCTTTTCCCATCACGCCAGCGGCGGAAAGAAACAGAATGTGTGGAGTATCACATCGGTCAACAACATTCTGAAAGACGAGGTCTACATCGGAAACTTAGTGCAGGGAAAATACAAAAGTACCTCCTACCGAAGCAAGCGGATGGTGCCAAATGAACAAGCGAACTGGACAGTCATCGAGGGCACCCATGAGGCCATCATATCCGATGAACAGTTTACCCTTGTCCATGAGCGGTTCCAGCGGCATACCCGCGTGTCCGCCGGGCGGGAGGAGCCTTATCTGCTGTCCGGCTTCGTGTTCTGCGGTTGCTGTGGGCGGCGAATGAACCGCTGCGTGTCCGGTGGTTATGCTCGATTTCGCTGTCAGACCAGGACATATGCCCCGGAGAAGTGCCAGGGAGAGTCTATCTCCGAAAAGCAGTTGGAGCGCATCGTTCTCCAAGCGGTCAGAGCGCAAATATCTCAGCTGGTAGACGCCCGCGTTGCCGTTCTTGCGGCCCAGGAAGCCGCCGAGGAAGTATCAAACGCCAATGAGTACACCACGGCCATCAACCGGGCGGAGCGGGAAAAAAAGCGGCTGACAGAGGCCAAATTCAAGCTCTATGACAGTCTCCAAAGCGGGTTGATCGACGAGGGTGAATATGAGCAGTTCCGAGGCCAGTACACACGGGAAATCGCTGTGCAGGAGGAATACATAGCCAAGCTGCAAGCCTCTCTCTGTAACCTCAAGGAAGCCCGGAGGGCGGACGATGAGTTTGTAGAGTTTTTCCGTCAATACGGCAACATCCAGGCCCTTGACCGCTCCACGGTGATCCATCTGATCGACCACATCGTTGTCCATGACCGGGAGCATATCGAGATACACTTCAAATTCTCCGCAGAGCGTGAAAAACTGCTGGATTTGGCAAAAAACCGGGAAGAAAGCGGAGAATGCCCGAAAGCTATGTAATTGGAAGAAGTATCCATATGAATGGGGCTACACCTATGGCCCGCCTATGGCGGTCGCTCCGCTCCCCAATGTGCGACGGGTGGTAGAGTATGCCTTGACCGAAATGCCCGCCCAAAAAATCTGGCTGGGGATTCCCAATTATGGCTATGACTGGCCGCTGCCCTTTGCAGAAGGCGTCACCCGCGCCACCTCGATCTCAAATCAATACGCCGTTCGTCTGGCTTTGCGCTATGGTGCGGAGATCCAGTACGACACCCTTGCCCGATCCCCGTGGTTCCGATATACGGACGAACAGGGAAGGGAGCATGAGGTCTGGTTTGAAGACGCGCGCAGTATTCAGGCCAAGCTGGCCCTGATCCCGGAGTACGGATTATACGGTGCAGGCTATTGGAATCTGATGCGGCCTTTTCCGCAAAATTGGCTGATTTTAGACAGCGAATACAACATTCGGCAAGGATAGGGA
>CARXAY010000067.1 GCA_949093475.1 uncultured Oscillospiraceae bacterium | reverse complement strand
CCGAAATCCTCCATGTTCGCCAGAAAAACGGTGGTCTTGACCACGTCGCCGTACTCCATCCCGGCGGCGGCCAGCACCGCACCCAGATTTTCCAAGCTCTGCTTGGTCTGGGCCTCGATCCCCTCCGGCAGCGTCCCCGTGGCCGGGTCAAGCCCCAGCTGCCCCGAGGTGAACAGCAGCCCGCCCACTAACTTGGCGTGGCAGTACGGCCCGATGGCCGCCGGTGCGTTTTGCGCGGAAATGGTTTTGCTCATGTTGATCGCTCCTTTCAGTTTTTACGAACCCGACAAGACAGAGGGACAAGAACCGTCCCTTCTGTCGTGCGGCGCGCCGGGGTCGTCGCGCCCTACACCTCAAATAAAATAGTCACCGGCCCATCATTAACGGATTCCACGTCCATATGCGCGCCAAATACACCGTGTTGAACTTCAAATCCATTCTCCCGGCAGTAATCCATGAACTGTTCATAGAGCTGATTCGCCAGCTCCGGCCCAGCCGCGCCGATGAAGCTGGGCCGCCGGGACTTGGTGTCGGCGTAGAGGGTGAACTGGCTCACCACCAGCAGCTTGCCGCCGATCTGCGCCAGATTGAGGTTCATCTTGCCGTTCTCGTCCTCAAAGATCCGCAGGTTGCAGATCTTGTCCGCCAGCTTCTTGGCCGTTTCCGGGGTGTCCTCCGGGCCGACGCCCAGCAGCACCAGATACCCCCGCCCGATCTGCCCTGTGATCTCTCCGGCCACGGTCACTTTTGCGGAGGCCACCCGCGTCACCACGGCGCGCATCAGCGGTACTCCTTGGGCATATCCTGCGCGTACATGGGGTCAAGCTCGATCTGCACCCAGTCCCCAGCGGTGCATTTCAGGCTGGTCACGTCGATGAGGGTCTCGATCGCGCCCACCCGCCCGATGATCTTGGCCCGCTGGTTGCCCACCCGGACGGCGAGATCGTCGTTTTTGGGCGGAAACAGCCGGGCCAGCAGCCCCTTCTTGCGGGGACGGCTCACCGACAGCCCGTTCTGATACCCCACCGCCAGCGTGGCCACGCGGGTGGGCTTTTTGATCTTCACCGGGCTTTCGTAGCCCACGGTGTGCCCCGCGGGCAGCCAGCGAATGTCCTCGATGGTGGCCTCGCAGTAGCCCACCCGCTGCAGCCCGTCGTTTTTCGTGCGCTTGCAGCGGCCCAGCAGGGCCGACCCCACCCGCACCGCGTCAAACCGCGTGAAGTCATAGCGCAGGGTGGAAAAGCTCCCCGCCGCGTGGACTGTCCCCGTCTCAAACCCGGCCCGGTGGACTTGCCTGACCACTTGGGTGAACTCGTCCAGCTGGGCGGCGATGGCCTTTTCGTTGGTGGAGCTGGACTGGAACTGGGTGTAAATGCCCGAAATAGCCACGTTTTGGAGGTTTTGGAACGCCGCCAAGATCTTGTCCGGCTCGGAGATGACAAACCCGCCGTAGCCCATCCCGCTGTCCACCTGAATGTGGGCCTCAGCCACGGTGGAGCGGCTCTCCGCCAAGGAATTGAGGGCCATGCCCGCCTCGGACGAGCCGATGGAGCAGATCACGTTCAGATCCAAAAGCTGCTCCAGCTCCTGCCGGTTCACCGTGGAGCGGAGCATCAGGATCTCCTCCTCCACCAGCCCCGCCTTGCGGAGCTTGGCCGCGTCCCCCGGCTCGGAGACGGCAAAACGGGTCACCCCGTGCTGGTGCAGCAGTCCCGCCATTTCCAGCAGGCCCGCGCCGTAGGCGTCCCCGGTCAAAACGGCGTATATTTTGGACTTTCCGGCCTTTTCCCGAATGGTTTCCAGATTGTTGACCACCGCGCGGCGGTCGATCACAAGGCGTTTCATGGCACGTCCCCTTCTCTGTTTGGGATTTTCCGTGATTATAGCACAAAACCCCCGCTGTTTCAAGCGAGGGTTGACGGCAATCGTCGGCCGGGGCGCTGCACAAACGTCGGCGGTTAGCCACTCCTCCGAAAGGAGGTGAGGCCATGCGCGTAACATTCCATATCGGGCCATTCACGGTCACGATCCTTGTGAAGCCTACGCACAGCAAAAACCGCCACCCGGGCCGGTGACGGTTTTTGTGGGTATAGACCCATAATCACTTTCAACGCAAAGGGCTAACCGCTTGTGCAGCGCCCTTTTCTGTTTGTAGTATACTCCATTGCGCGGGGTTTGTCAAGCGGCTGCGTTGACAATCGATGGTTGACGGGGTGGAGCGTTCCTGCTATACTAAAAGTAGGAAAACCCTTGGGTTTTCAGCGCTGCCAGTATTCGGTAGGCGGTTTGCCCCTCCCATCCCGGAGGGGGTGACTTCTTTCCTCCCTCCAGAAGGGAGGTGATGCCATGGGACTTACATACTCAGAGCTGTTCCAGTTCTGTCTGGTAGTCATTGGGATCATAAGCCTGTTTTTTCAGGCAAAAAAGAAGTAACCGCCACGCCTCCAAGCAAGCGGTTACTTCCTAACCAAATGTGAGGGGCTGAACCGTCTACCGGCAGCGCCCTTTTCTGTTTGTAGTATACTCGATTCTGCGGCGGTTGTCAAGTATAAAAGAAAGGGCCTCGGCGGGAAGCCGAGGCCCTTCGTTGTGCTTAGGTTTGTGCTGTGCTCTGAATTACTTCAGCGCGGTGCGGATGACGTAGATGAAGGAGCACACGTCGTCGGTGCCGGCGTCACGCACAGCCACATAGCTGTAGTCGAGGCCGCCATCCTCCTCAGAGGTGGTGTCGATCTCGAAGCTGGCGGGATCGAAGACGCCGCAGCTATCGAACTCGTTCACGCCATCATCGTTGGTCTTCTTCAGATCAATGACAACACAGATGGTGTCCTTGTCGTAGGAAGAGGTCTTATCGCCGATGATCACGATGCCGTTGCCGATCTTGGTCAGAGTCTTCAGGGCAGCAGTGGCAATGCTGTCGCCCTCGTCCTTGGCAGTCTGCTCAACCTCGTTGCCGTTGGCCTCATCGACCTTGGTCACGCGGTAGAGACCAGCCGCAGAAACCTCATCCTTCAGCGCCATGGTGGTCTTCTCACCCTCGGCGTTGTAGATGGTGTAGACAAAGAGGTTGTCGGTGTTCATGCGGTAGCCGTCGGCAGCGGGAATGTAGATGAAGCCGTCGGGAGTATCGCCCTCGTAGCTGTCGGTCTGGAGGTAAGCGTAGGTGACCACGCCATCCTTCTCAACAGCCACAGCGTCCTGAGTCAGGGTCATCTTGGGAACGTTGTTCTTGCCGGTGTAAACAAAGTACTGAGCGTCATCGCCAGTGCCCTTCTTGACGAGGAACACAGTCTTGTCGTTGGCGCGGTGGCCAGTGACGAAGTTGGACTCGTTCTTGATCTCAGCATTGGCCTTAATGTCAGTGACATCTTCCACGCCATCAGCAGCGGAGCAGAGCTTAATCTCGTAGTTGCCCTTGCTGTTGACAGAGAAGTCAACCAGCTTGCCGGTGATGGTGTCCGCGCCCTCGCCAGTCACGGTGCTACCCAGCACCTCGTCCTTTCCGGGATTGGCAGCGACAGGGGTGTTGCCGCTGATCTTGGCAACGTTGACGATCTCGGTGGTGCCGTCGGTGAACAGAAGCTCAGCCTCAGCGTACTTGGAAGCGGTCAGGCTGCCGTTGCCACCCACGAAGGTGGAATCCAGAACGTAAGCGACCTCGGTCTTGGTCTCGCCCTCAATGAGAACCTTGAAGCACACAGTGCCGTTCTTGTCGAGGAAGAAGTCGTACTCGTTGTTCTTCTCGTCGCCGACAACCCACGCGGCAAAGCTGGTGTCAGCGCCGGTGATCTTGGACTGCTGATACTGAGTGCCGTCGATGGTCAGCTTGGAATCATCGTCCTTGCCCTCACGCTCAGTGACCTTACCGTTGACCTTGTCGGCCTTCTCGATCACATAGGTGGTGTTGGGGCCCTCATACCAGAGAACCACATCGTCCTCGACCAGACCCTGATAACCGTCGACCTTATCGGCAGCAGTCCAGCCGCAGATCTTGTTCACGCGGACTTCCAGCTTGCCGTCAACGGTGCGGGTCTCAACGTCCTTACCCAGCTGAGCGACCTTCCACTCGGTGATCTTCACGGTGGTGACAGCGCCCTCGCCGTTGGTGTAGACCTCGGCCACGTTGCCGCGGGAGACCGTAGTGGGATCACCGTCGGTCTTCTTCACACCGTTGACGTAGTAAGCAACATTGTCGGTCAGAGTGGGGCTCTCGGTAGTACCAGTGTTGATCTGAACCTTGGGGCCAACATAGTCGTCCTTATCAGAATTGTACAGGTCAGCAATGGTCAGGCCGTTGGTGAAGGTAGCAGCGGGGGTAGCGGCGGTCTTGGCCACGGCAGAGGAGGCAACCTCCTTAACAGAGCCAACATAGGACAGCTCACCAGTCTGGCTGGAGAAGCCAGCGCCAGCACACTTCACGAACACGGACACTTCCTCGCCCACGACGGCAGCGGAAGCCTTGACCTTGCCGGAGACGGCAGCCTTGTTGGGCATCACGTCGCCGTTGTCGAACTTCAGCTGGCCATTGAACACAGCGTTGCCGTCCTTGTTGATGGCGCTGACAGTGCCGGTGACCTTCAGAATGCCGAAGACGTCATAGCCCAGAGTGGGCTTCTTGGTGTAGCTGACGACATAGCTCTGACCCTGATCGCGGCGGCTCTCGGCCTCGACCATGTTGGCCTGAAGAGTGTTGTACACGATCTGAGCGGCGTTCTCACGGGTCAGGTTGACAGCGGCGGTCTGGCTGCGGTCAACGTCGTCCATCAGGCCGTTGCGCTTGGCGTCGGTCATGATGTTGCCCATCCAAGCGGCATCGTTCTGATAGCCGCGGTCGTCGGCGTCATAGCCGAGGACGGTGAGCATGGTCTTCAGACCGGCGGCCACGGTGACAGTGCCGGTGGGCATGAAGTTGCCCAGACCGTCGCCGGAGACATACTTGTTGGCAACCAGATAGTTGATGTAGCTCTCAGCCCAGCTGCCCTTGATGTCGTTCATGCCGGTGTTGGTGCCCAGGTAAGCGTCGGCGTTGTCATCACCGGTAGCGGTGAAGTACACCAGCTTGGCCCAAGAGGCACGGTCGATGGTGCCCTGAGGATCAAAAGACCCGTCGGGCAGGCCGTTGATGATGCCGAGGTCAACAGCGAGGGCCACGGCGTCCTTGTGCTCGACCTTATCCCAGTCGGTAAAGTCCAGAGCACTCTTCTTGGTTTCAGCAGCGGAAGCGATGGTGAACATCCCGAGGATCATCACCAGCGCCAGACCCAGCGCCAAAACCTTCTTCAGGTTCTTCATAGGAAATTCCTCCTTTTCAAATTTGACTTCCGGTGCACACAAGGCGCGCCTCCGTCTTACAGTGTGCATGATACACCAGCCCTTTTCAAACGTCAATAGATTTTCTCGAAGTGTAACAGAAGTGAAATATTGCGCGAAATATGGGTCGTGGTGATACACGCCGCCCTTTGGCTCCTTTGGAAAGGAGCTGTCAGCCGAAGGCTGACTGAGGATTGTTCCGTGACGCACAATCCTCCGTCAGACGCTTCGCGTCTGCCACCCCCTTTCTAAAGGGGGCTTTAGGGGCGCTTTTGCTTCGTATTGCCACCCGTTCCAAAGGGGGCTTTTAGGGGTAGTGACAAGAATGTTGTTTTGTGATATATAATAAGAAACGAGGTGAGCTTATGTTCCACGCAGGGGAATTTGATATCGCCGTGATCGGCGCGGGGCACGCGGGGTGCGAGGCCGCGCTGGCCGCGGCGCGGCTGGGCCTCGCCACGGTGTGCTTCGCCGTCAATTTAGACAGCGTGGGCAATATGCCCTGCAATCCCGCCATCGGCGGCGCGGGGAAGGGCCAGCTTGTGCGGGAGCTGGACGCGCTGGGCGGCGAGATGGGCAAGGTGGCGGACACGGCGGCGATCCAATACCGGGTCTTGGGCCGGGGCAAAGGCCCGGCGGTGCGCTCTTCCCGCGCGCAGGCCGACCGGATGGAGTACCGCAAGCGGATGAAGGCGGTCTTGGAGGGGCAGGAGGGTCTGTGTCTTGTTCAGGCGGAGATCACCGAAATTCGCGTGGATGAAACGGGCGTGGTCTGCGCCGTGGTCACCGACAGCGGCGCTTTATATAAGGTAAGGGCGTGCGTGGTGGCCACGGGGACGTTTTTGGGCGGGCGCACCATCTGCGGCGAGGTGATCCGGGAGAGCGGCCCGGACGGGCTGGCGGCGGCCACGCGGCTGACGGCGTCCCTGCAGTCGTTGGGTCTGCCCTTGCGGCGGTTCAAGACGGGCACGCCGCCGCGGGTGCTGGGACGCACCGTCGACTTTTCCAAAACGGAGGTTCAGGAGGGGGACGAGGATTTTCGGCCCTTCTCGTCCGCGTCGAAAAAGGGCGAAGCCCGCGCGCGGTGCTACCTCACCTACACCACGGCGGCGACCCACGAGATCATCCGGGCGAATCTTCACCGCTCCCCCCTGTTTTCCGGGGTGATCGAGGGGGTCGGGCCGCGGTATTGCCCGTCCATCGAGGACAAGATCGTCCGTTTTGCGGACAAGGAGCGGCATCAGCTCTTTTTAGAGCCTATGGGTCTGGACACCGACGAGTGGTACATTCAAGGGTTGTCCAGTTCGCTGCCAGAGGAGGTACAGCAGCAGATCGTCCACTCCATCCCCGGCTTGGAACACGCGCACATCACCCGGCGGGCCTACGCCATCGAGTATGACTGCATCGACCCCACGGCGCTGAAGCCGTCGCTGGAGTGCAAGGCCGTCCCCGGCCTCTACGGCGCGGGGCAGTTCAACGGCACGTCGGGCTATGAGGAGGCGGCGGCGCAGGGGTTTTTGGCGGGGGTCAACGCCGCGCGGCAGATCGTGGGAAAGCCGCCGGTGGTTTTGAACCGCTGGGACGGCTATATGGGCGTGCTCATCGACGATCTGGTCACCAAGGGCACGAATGAGCCGTACCGCATGATGACCTCCCGGACGGAGTACCGCCTCACCTGTCGGGAGGACAACGCCGACCTTCGTTTGACGCGGCTGGGC
>CARXAY010000066.1 GCA_949093475.1 uncultured Oscillospiraceae bacterium | reverse complement strand
ATGGGCCGGGAGTAGTTCTCGATGCCCGAGCAGAAGCCCAGCTCCTGGAGCATCTCAATGTCGTAGGAGGTGCGCTGCTTGATGCGCTGGGCCTCTACCAGCATATTGTTGGCTTCAAAAAAGGCCACCTGCTGCTCCAACTCGCCGTAGATCTCCTGAATGGCCGCCGCCAGCTTCTCCTTGGGAGTGATGTAGTGGCTGGCGGGGTAGATGGGAATATGCTCCAAGCGGCGGATCACGTCGCCGGTGACCACGTTGATCTCAGAGAGACGGTCGATCTCGTCCCCAAAGAACTCCACCCGGATGGCGGTGTCCCGCCAGTAGGCGGGCCACACCTCCATGGTGTCCCCCCGGACGCGGAACATATTGCGCTCCCACGCGATATCGTTGCGCTCGTAGCGGTCTTCGATGAGCCGGGCCATCAACTCCTCCCGGCGGAGCACCTGTCCCACCCGCAGGGGGATCATCATGTTGGCGTAGTCGTCCGGCTCGCCCAGACCGTAGATGCAGGAGACGGAGGACACCACGATCACATCCCGCCGCTCAATGAGGGAGGCGGTGGCGGAGAGACGGAGGCGGTCGATCTCGTCATTCACCGAGGAGTCCTTTTCGATGAACGTGTCCGTGTGGGGGATATATGCCTCAGGCTGGTAATAGTCGTAATAGGACACGAAATACTCCACCGCGTTGTCGGGGAAAAACTCCTTAAACTCCGCGCACAGCTGGGCGGCGAGGATCTTGTTGTGGGCCAGCACCAGCGTGGGCCGCTGGACTTTTTCGATGACCTTGGCCATGGTGAAGGTCTTGCCTGAGCCGGTGACGCCCAGCAGCACCTGCTCGGAAAGACCGTTTTCCACGCCCGCCGCAAGGGCTTCGATGGCCTCCGGCTGGTCGCCGGAGGGGGTAAAGGGGGAGACGACGTGAAAATCAGGCAAACCCCACACCTCCATTCAAACTTTTGTTCCATTTTAGCATAAGAGGCAGCCGTTGACAAGCCCCTTTCTTTCCGTTATGATAGAGAAAATCGCGAGGAGGAGACCACATGGGCTACAAAGAGGATTTCATCACGTTTATGGTGCGCTCCGGGGTGCTGAACTTCGGGGACTTTACCACCAAATCGGGGCGCAAGACCCCCTATTTCATCAACACGGGGAACTACAAGACCGGCGCGCAGGCCGCCCGACTGGGGGACTATTACGCCGCCTGCGTTCAGGCCAACGCCCCCGACGGCATCGACTGCCTCTTTGGCCCGGCCTATAAGGGCATCCCGCTGGTGGTGACGGCGGCGGCCTCTCTGGCCCGGAATTATGACCGCGACCTGCCCTACTGCTTCAACCGCAAGGAGGCCAAAGACCACGGCGAGGGGGGCAGTCTGGTGGGCTATCAGGTCAAAGACGGCGACCGGGTCGCCATCATCGAGGATGTGGTGACGGCGGGCACCGCCGTGCGGGAGACGCTGGCCTTCTTTGACGCGCTGGGCAAGCAGGTGAAGGTGACCCATCTGTTCGTCTCCGCCGACCGCATGGAGCGGGGAACGGGGGAGGAGAGTACGCTGGATGAGCTGCGCCGGGAGTACGGCATCGCCGTCCATCCCATCGTTACTATCCGGGACATCCAGAGCTTCCTTTTGAACCGGGAGATCGACGGGGAAGTGGTGGTGGATGACCGCCGCTCCGCCCAGATTGACGCCTATCTGGCCCAGTATGGGGGAAGGGGCAGCAGATAAGCCCGGAGGCACGGGAGAATAGAACAGACAAGCGGACAGGGCCTGTGTCGGAAATCATCCGACGCAGGCCCTGTCCGCTCTTGATTGCAGCGCTTAGTTGTTTTCCATGTCGAATAGGATATTGCTGCCCACAAACTTGATATAATAGACATTCATGCCGCCGTCGGGTGCGTTGTCCGCGTAAAACGCACACCGCACCTCCGAGCGGGAGTCTCCGCTTTCCAGACCTGTCAGCCAACTGTCCCAGATAAAGACCTCTCCGCTCCAGTCCGTCTGATAATATCCGTCCATCCACTGGCCGTTTTTCCGGCCAAAGATGATGTCTGCATGCTGGTATTTTTCGATGGGCACAGCCTCGGCGTTGGGGGCGTTCTGATCCACAAACCTTCCCAGCGGGCTGCCTCCTGCGCTCTGGATCACCAGCTGCATACTACGGGGCGGGCCCTGCCATGCGTCGTCAGAGGTCTTGTAGTCGTGGACATAGAAGTTTCCTTTTTCACCAAGGTCAAAGACTTTGGTTTGGGTGATATCGGCCAGTGTCTTTCCTCTGAGCCGGGGCGTTACCGTTATGGTAAGCTCCTTCAGCGCAAAATCGTAGCAGAAAGCCATATCCTGTTCCATCAGCGTGGAAATATACCCGCCGGCAAGATTCACCAGATCCACCGTGCAGTGGGCGCTTCCATCCTCTTGAATATCGTCGGGATCAAAGGCGGCGTCCAGAATCCCCGTGCGGATCAGCGGTGTGCCGTCCAGCCTTTTCACCTGAGCGGAAACGCTGACGCTGTAGCTCACGTCTTTGTGCCGCAGGAGGTTTTCCATGGCCACCTCCAACCATCTCCCATTGCTCTGCACCACCGGGTTTTCTCCGATGATGGGGGTGGGAACGGCGGCGACATCCAGAGCGTCACTCACCTCGACCTCCTTCACCGGGGAGAGATAGCCCTTTCCCAAAACGGTGATCTCACAGCAATAATAGAGCTTCCCCGCCTTCAAAGTGTCCCCGGCGGGGACGGTGTATTCCTGAGAGGCGGCCTCCGGAATGGGGGTCTTGCCGCCGCCTTCGGCGTTATCACACCGATACCACTGGTACGCAAAGGTGTCCGGATCTGTCAGACGGTTGTTGAGATAGGACACCTGAAGCTGAACCGTCCCACCCATGCCAACCGCCGCCGGCGCAACCACAGCCACCGCGCTCACCGGGTCGCGAGATTCGGTCTTGTTATACACCATGGTCACCACGCGGTCATCGCCGCGCGTATCCACCCTTGTGGGTGGACAGGTGGTGGGGGAGTCCTTCCCGTCGGTGATGCACACCGCCAAATTCTCGGCAAACGCATAGCCGCTCACGGGGCTCAAAGTGATCACAGCCTGATAGGACTGGTCGGCGGTAAAGGCGTCCTTGGCGTCGCTGTCGGCGGGTTTCCAGAGATAACTGGGCGAGGAGCCGTCGGCGTTGAACCACTGGGTCTGGGCGGTATAACCCGCACCCAGCACGTCGGCGGTATCGGGGATGCCTCCAAAGGAGGGGGGCAAAAGCTGAAGTCTCACTTCGGCGATCTCGGTGACCGAGGGCGGCGTGGGCGTAGACGAGCCTCCGCCTGCGCCGCCGGCGGAGCTTCCTCCAACAGAGGAGTTGTTTTCCTCCACCTTGATCTTGGCGTCGTTGACCAGCATGCCTACCTTCCCGTTGATGGTGAGGGAGGCATTCTGCGCCGTTTTGCCCACCTCCACACGGGAGATAGAGGCGTCTTTTTCCACTGTCACCTTTGCGTCGGCGGCTATGGATACCGTCTGAACCGTCTTGCTTCTGATGACCACATGGGTCTCACAGTTGACGATCACGCTGCCCAGCGCGTCACCGTCTAAGACCACGCCGGTCTGGCCGTCGTTGATGTAGACCATGGGAATGGTGCGGCCTGAGGAATTGACCAGCCGGATCATGCCCCCAGTGTTCTTGGTGACGATAATGTCCTTTACCTCACAGCCGGGGAGAATGTGGAAGGAGTTCTCCCCGCAGCCCCGGAGAATAATGTTTCCCTCCACCACGACTTTGTCCAGAGTCACGTCCCCGTCGCCCACACCGTCGGTGATGACAAGGTCGCCCTCTATGCACATATCCTTCAGTATTACGTCCTTGGCGTTGACAAAGAGATTGCCGCTACAGTCCTCGGAATAGGTTCCGTCGGCGTGGATAAAGCCCGCCGCCATCCGATCCAAGATCGTGACGACCTCGGCCCGGGTAATGAGCGCATTGGGGCGGATATTTCCATCTTGTCCGCCATAAATATATCCCGCCTCCTTCATGGCGGACACATATCCTCTGGCCCAGTCCGGGATATCTCCGTCATCGGCAAAGCCGGAGGGTTTATCGCTCTCGCCCAGAGCCAGCGAGCGGGCCAGCGCCACAAAGGCCTCCTGCCGCGTGATAGGGGCCTCCGGATTTATCCTCCCGGCCTCGTCCCCTCTGAAAATGCCTTGCCGGGCCAGACGGAGAAGGTGATCGGTGTACCACTGGTCTGGGCGCAGGTCGGCAAAGGTGTTCTCCGCCGCGTCCTGATAGCCCATGACCCGGTTCAGGACGGCGGCCAACTCTCCCCGGGTGATGACCCCGTCGGGTCGAAAGGTGCCGTCCCCGCAGCCCTGAAGCACACCGCGGCCGCTCCAAGTCTCAATAGCTTCGGCGGCGTAATGGCCTTCGATGTCGCAATAGCGTTGCTCCTCCGCCCGCACTGGAAGAGCCAGTCCGCCAAGCACGACCAACGCAAGGAGCAGGCCCATTATTCTTTTCGGCCTCATGTTTCCATCTCCTCTCTAAGAGGTATTGTGCGGCCATTGTACCATATACTGGGTTTATATGCAAGAAGGAGCGCCGCCGCCGCTCTGTCGCGCTGTAAATAGAAAATTCTTCCCGACACAGAAGGGTTTTCCAAAAAAGCCTTGCATTTCAGGGGGCGGAGTGGTATACTATATCCAGTGTAAAGAGTAGGTATTGACAAGAGTGGGGTTCGCCCCGCTCTTTCTTTTGGAGAAAAGGGGGAAAGCAAATGGCGAAGCTCACCGATACCGTTGCGGCTCTGGCAGAGCCAATCGCCAGAGAAAACGGTTGCGAGATCTGGGATGTGGAGTACGTCAAAGAGGCGGGCACATGGTTCTTGCGGGTGTATCTGGATCGCCCGGAGGGCGTGACCATCGACCACTGCGAGGCGGTCAGCCGCGCGCTGGACGTGAAGCTGGACGAGGTCGATCCCATTGAAGGCAGCTATGTGCTGGAGGTATCCTCTCCCGGCGCTGACCGCGTTCTCCGAAAGGACGAGCATTTCGCCCGATTTCTGGGCCAGCAGGTGGAGGTGCGCCTCTACCGCCCGGTGGACGGGGCAAAGACCTTGGTGGGCGCGCTGGCCGGTTATGAGGACGGCGGCGTGACCATTGAGACGAAGGAAGGCCCGCGTACTTTGGCAAAGCAGGACGTTGCTCAAGTCAGATTATACATCACTTTTTAACGAAGGAGAAAAACAACCATGGCTAAGAAAGCACCCGCGCCCAAGTCGGTCGAGCTGGACGGCAAGGAGTTTTTTGCCGCCGTCAACCTCATCGAGCAGGAAAAGGGCATCCCCAAGAGCTATATGCTGGAGAAGATCACCCAAGCTCTGGTCTCCGCCTATAAGCGGGATCACGAGGGCATCACCGACAATGTCACCGTGGACTTCAACGAGGAGAAGGCCGAGGTGAAGATGTACGTCAAGAAGGACGTTGTGGAGACGGTGGACAATCCGTACACCGAGATGTCCTTAGAGGAGGCGCAGGCCAAGCTGCCTCAGGCCCAGTTGGGCGACGTGCTTCGCATCGAGGTCAAGACCCGCGCCTTTGGCCGCATCGCCGCCCAGACCGCCCGTCAGGTCATCGTGCAGGGAATGCGGGAGGCCGAGCAGGGCATGATCTATGACGAGTTCTCCGCCAAGGAGCATGAGATCCTCACCGGCATCGTCACCCGCATCGACCCGCGCAACGGCGCGGCGTCCATCCGCATCACCAGCGGCGGAGAGTTCACCGACGCCTATCTGGCCGCCGCCGAGCAGGTGGCGGGGGAGACCTTCAAGGAGGGCGACCGCCTGAAGGTCTATGTGGTGGAAGTCCGCCGGGCCACCAGAGGGCCGCAGGTCATCATCTCCCGCACCCACCCCGGTCTGGTGAAGCGGCTTTTTGAACTGGAAGTGCCTGAAATCTACGACGGCACGGTGGAGATCCGCTCCACCGCCCGGGAGGCGGGCAGCCGCACCAAGATCGCCGTGTGGTCTGCCGACCCCAACGTCGATCCCATCGGCGCGTGCGTGGGCACCCGCGGCCAGCGGGTGAACACCATCGTGGAGGAGCTGAAGGGCGAGAAGATCGACATCATCAAGTACTCCGACGACCCGGTGGCCTACGTCTCCGCCGCCCTCGCCCCCGCGTCGGTGGTGAGCGTCACCCTGCTGGACGACGGCAAGAGCTGTCAGGTCATCGTCCCCGACGACCAGCTCTCTCTGGCCATCGGCCGGGAGGGGCAGAACGCCCGTCTGGCCGCCAAGCTCACCGGCTTCAAGATCGACATCAAGCCGCAGTCGACCCCCGTGGAAGAACCGCAGGAGGAAGCGTCTGCGGAAGAGGAGTAACGAGGGCTGGTTCATAAGGAGGTGAAACCCCATGCCCAAAAAGCAGCCCCAGCGTATGTGCGTGGGGTGCCGCCAGATGAAGGAAAAACCCCAGCTCATCCGGGTGGTGCGTTCCCCTGAAGGGGAGGTGTCTCTGGACACGCAGGGGAAAAAGCCCGGCCGTGGGGCGTATCTCTGCCCCGACCCTGCCTGCCTGAAGCGGGCGGTGAAGTCCAAGGCGCTGGAGAGGGCCTTTTCTGCGCCCCTGCCCCCGGAAGTCCTGAGCCAGCTGGAGGCGGAGCTGGAAAGGGGGGCGGGAGATGGATAAATTCCTCACCCTTTTGGGTCTGGCCCTGCGGGCCAAGAAGTTGGAGGTGGGAGAGATCCCCGTCCACACCGCTCTGGCCCACGGAAAGGCGCGGATGGTCTGCTTGGCCTCTGACGCGGCGGAAAACACCAACCACAAGGTGCGCCGCCATTTGGGGAACACCCCCTGCTACACCCTTCCCGCCGATAAGTCCCGCCTTGGGTATGCGTTGGGCCGCAAGAGCTGCGCTCTGGTGGCCGTCACCGACCCGGGCTTCGCCCGCCGCTTGGAGGAATTGCTCTCCCCGGCGGCACAACACCAAGATGGAGGTGTCGTTCTTTGAGTATCGACAACAAATACCGCGTTCACGAAGTGGCCAAGGATTTCAAGCGTCCCACCAAGG
>CARXAY010000065.1 GCA_949093475.1 uncultured Oscillospiraceae bacterium | reverse complement strand
GAGCGCGGCTGTTCTCCAGCCGCGCCAGCCGCTCCCGCTGGAGCTTCAACTCCCGGGCCATTTGTTTCCCAAGTCGCTGTGACAGCTCCTGAATCCAAGCGTATACGTCATTTTGATCCTCTACCGCCAACTCTGCAGCGTTGGACGGCGTGGACGCCCGCACATCCGCCACCAGATCGGCAATGGTCACGTCCGGCTCATGCCCTACGGCGGAAATGACGGGAATCTCTGACGCATAAATGGCGCGGGCCACGATCTCCTCGTTGAAGCACCACAGATCCTCCATCGAGCCGCCGCCCCGGCCGGTGATGATGAGGTCGGCCACCTGACAGGCGTTGGCATAGGCAATGGCGCGGCTGATCTCCCCTGCCGCTTCCGCGCCCTGTACCCGCACAGGCAGAACGCACACCTTTGCCATGGGCCAGCGGGCGTCCAGAATACGGATCATATCCCGCACTGCCGCTCCGGCCGGCGAGGTAATGAGGGCAATCTTCTCCGGATAGACCGGCAAGGGCTTTTTATGCTCCTGCGCGAACAGACCTTCCTCTTGGAGCTTGTCCTTGAGGCGTTCAAAGGCCATGTGCAGGTCGCCCACCCCATCGGGCATCATGGCGGTGACATAGAGCTGGTACGCGCCGTCCCGTGGGAACACGCTCACCCGGCCCATGGCGACCACCTGAATCCCGTTTTGGGGGCGAAAGCGCAAATGGATGGCGTTTCCCTTAAACATCACGCATTTCAGCGTCCCGTTTTCATCTTTGAGAGAAAAGTAATGGTGTCCCGAAGGGTAGGCTTTATAGTTGGATACCTCGCCGCGCACCGTAACTGCCGCCAGACCGGGGTCGGCATCCACCAGTTCTTTGATGTAGGTGTTCAGCGCCGTCACGGAAAAAATATAGTTATCCATGGGCTTCCTCCCATGCGCGATAGGTCAGGATCGCCGTTCCCATTGCGTTGTCGGTGGCGTATTCCGGGGCGGAAAACACCGTCTGACAGGACTTGGTCAATCCATCACGCAGTCGAACGTTGGAGGCCACGCCCCCGGAACACAGCACCGGCAGACCGGGGTACTCCTTCTGCGCCGTGGCCGTGACTCTCTGCAAGACACTGCAAACCGTATCCAAAACAAAACGGGCGATCTCCTGCGGCTTGTTTCCCGCTTCCACAAGGGCTTTTACCTTGTTTTCCATGCCTGAGAGGGAAAAATAATAGCCGTCCGTTCTGACGGCAAAGGGTACGCAGCCCCCTTCCGCTTCCAAGCTCAAATCATCCAATGCCTTTCCTGCCGGGAAATCCAGTCCCAGCAAAACGCCGGTGCGGTCAATGAGCTGCCCAGCCGAGATATCCTTCGTCCCGCCGATGGCCTTTGCGGTCACGGCGTGCCCTGCCGGTTCGACCGCCAACAGCTCCGTTGTCCCGCCGGAGAGATGCCACGCCAAAAAAGGCTTGTCCAACAGCTCCAAATGCCCAGCGCTCCATGCGGCCGCTGCCAAATGGCCCTGCTGGTGGCTCCACCCATAAAAAGGTACGCCCAGCGCCTTGGCGACGGTGCGCCCCTGCCCTGCCCCCGCAAGGAAGCAAGGCATATAGGAATCCTCCGTCTCCCGCGGCGCGGTACTTGCCCCTACACAGCCAATGTCCATGCTCCCTGTCAGCAATTCTTCCGCCAATTCAGGAAGTCGGCGAATGTGCTGGAACAGAGCATCCTGCTGACGCAGGCCCAGCGTTCCGGCCGGGACGGAAAGCAGCCTGCGGGCCTGCCCCTGCCGTTCGGGCGAAAACCAAGCGACGGAGGTGGTATAATTGCTGGTATCAAAGGCCAGAGCCATTTTCATTCCTTGCACTCCTCCGGGAGTCCCTCGCGGACGAAGGTGCCCAAAATGCCATTGATGAACGCCACCGTCTCAGCGTTTTCATAGCCCTTGGCGATCTCCACCGCCTCGTCGATGGAGGCAGAGTCCGGGATGTCGGGCATATACAGGATCTCATACATAGAAGCGCGCATAATGGCTACCGCCACCCGGTCAATGCGCCCAAAGCGCCAACCCTTGGCATACTGTTCGATGTAGCCGTCCAGCTCAGGAACGTGGGCATCCACCCCCCGCACCAGCTGTTCGATGTAGGCGCGCTGCTTTTCATTGGGAAACTCAGCGTACAGCGGTTCTTCCTCACCCAGCCGGGCAAAGGCCTCTGGGGTAAGGAACTCTTCCAGCAGGCTGTCCGCCCGGTCGTTGGAAAAGCTCAGCTCAAAAATAAAATGCACGGCGATCTCTCTTGCGTTGCGTCTTGTCATGGGCGTTGACCTCCAATGCCTCTCAGCGGCATACTATGGCAGAATATTCATCTTGTATTATATACAAGAATATGCAAAAAAGAAACCCCCAAAATGGGGGAAATTCAAAAGGCATCGGAGAAGCTCTCCGATGCCTTGTTTGATTGGCTTACTGGTGCTTTTCCTTGGCCTTTTTCTGGAAGGAAATACCCGCCACCTGAACGTTGACCTGACTGACCTCCATACCGCTGGTGTTGGTGACGGCATTCATCACCACTTCCTGAACCTTCCGGGCCACATCAGGGATCACATATCCGTATTGGATCAGAATGGAGATCTCTACCATCACCTGACCGTTGGCCACCAGCAGGCGCACGCCCTTGGAATAGACCTTCTTGCCCATCAGCTCTGCAATGTCGCTTTGCAGATTGGCCGCCAGCGAACTGACCCCCTCCACCTCCAAAGCGGCAGAGGCGGCCACCACCGCCAGCACCTCGTCGGCAATATGGATCGTGCCCATCTCGTCAGGATAGGAAATATAATCTCTGCTTTCGCTCATAGCGCAACGCTCCTTTGCAATACAGCTTTCGCCTGTGACGGATACTCTGGAGCTATTATATCATAAATCCTGAAATTAGCAATGGCCTTTTGGGAGTTTTTTCACAAACCACCGGCTTGTTTTTCAATTACTTGGCGTTGAGATAGCGTATGATCCCCTGCGCGATGCCCTGTGCCATGCGGGTCTGATAGGCGTCGTCCTTGAGCCGCAGCAACTCCTCATGACAGGTCATAAACCCCGTCTCCACCAGCACGGCCGGCATTTTGCTCTCCCGCACCACTGAAAAATTCGCGGAATTGATTCCCCGGTCGATCGCCCCCGTGAACTGACAGGCCGGGGTCTGAATGGCTTGGGCCAAGGCCGCACCCTGTATGTTGCCGGGGTAATGATAGACGTAAAGCCCTTGAAAATCGTGGTTGGTTTCGGAAGCGTTGCAATGGATACTCACAAAAATGTCCGCCTTGGCCTCGTTGGCCAGTACCGAGCGGCGTTTCAGCCCTACATCAGAATCGTCCGTTCTGGTCAGCATGGTGCGGTAGCCCAAGCCACGCAAAATGTCATCCAATTTCCGTATCATGGAGAGATTCAAATCCTTCTCGGCGGTGTTCTCGTAATAAGCTCCCGATGCCGAGCCGCCGTGTCCCGCGTCCAGCGCAATCAAAAACCGTTCCGGAGCAATGGGGGTATCCAACCCCGACGAGGACACATGGGCAGTATAGCTTTTCTGCTCCCATGTCACGGTGCAGCCCAACACCTCAGAGAAAAAGCGGATGGGCACCATGGTATGTCCCTGTCCCCCGTAATACATCGCCATAGCGGGCACACCGTCAGGCAGTTCACGCTCCACCCCGTTGACCCGGGCCGTGGCAGAGCCCATGGTGAGCGTCACTGTGTCTCCTCCCCGCGTCACCACCACCTGCGCTATGCCCTGTACCCATTCGACCTTTGCGCCAAGCTGTTCGGCCACCCACCGCAGCGGAGCCATGGTGCGGCCCTTGACCACCACGGCGGGAACTTCTCCCCCACTCAGCGTCTGGTCATCCAGCTTTACCTGAACCACCGGCAGGCTCTCCACCGGGCCATATGTACTGTGCGAGTAGTTATAGAGCCGCACGTTGACCGTGCCGTTGGGCGGCGCGGCTGCAACACCCGGCAGGCACAGCAGAGCAAAAATCAACAGCAGGGGCAGAAAGCGTTTCATGGAAGAAAACCTCATTTCGTAGATTTTCTCCATTGTAACGGTCTTTCCGCCCCTGTTCAACGCAAAAAGATTGGATCAATTACCCCTTATTTCCACAGCCGGTAAAAGGCGCCAATTCCACGCGGATGAAAAATCCCTGCCCGTGCTTACAGATGGGGCACACGGCGGGCGCAGCGGTGGAGTGGATGATCTGACCGCAGTTGAGGCACATCCAGCCCGTTTCTACGTCGGACACAAACAGCTTTTCCTCCTCCAGCAGCTTGGCAAAACGCTCAAACCGCTGGGCGTGGGTCTTTTCCACCCCCGCGATCATGGTGAAGGTGTGGGCAATGGCGTCAAACCCCTCCTGCGCGGCGATCTTGGAAAAGGAGGAATACACCGTATCGTGTTCTTCGTTCTCGTTGTGGGCGGCGGCCTTCAGGTGATCGAGCATATCGCTGTACAGCTCCACCGGGTAGCTGCCGTCCACCAAAAGGCTTTCTCCGGACAGCGGCTTCAAAAGGTCATAGAAAACCTTTCCATGGGCCTTTTCCTGATCGGCGGTGAATAGAAACACCTGCTCCAACACCTCCAGCCCTTTGCGTTTGGCAAGGCCGGCGGCGTAGGTATAGCGGTTGCGGGCCTGACTCTCCCCGGCAAAGGCGCGCATCAGATTCAGCCGGGTCTCGCTGTTTTCAAAGGAAACGGACATAAAAACTCCCCCTATCAGTACGGATAGAGGGAGTATGTGCACTGAAAGGAAAAATATTCATTAAAATACTCAAAGGCGCGAAGCCACCGCGTCCAAAAAGCCCTGTGTGGTCGCTCTTTGGGCCGGGCTCTCCCCTTCCCAAAGCCCGGCCAGATCGCCGGTCATCACGCCGGATTCAATGGTGTCGATGGCGGCCTGCTCCAAACGATGGGCGAATTCCACCAACGCCTCGTTGCCGTCCAGCTCGCCCCGCTTGGCCAGCGCGCCCGTCCACGCGAACAGGGTTGCCATGGGATTGGTGGAGGTCTGCTCTCCTTTCAGGTGGCGGTAGTAGTGACGGGTGACCGTCCCATGGGCGGCCTCATATTCATACTTGCCGTCCGGGCTGACCAGCACGGAAGTCATCATGGCCAAAGAACCAAAGGCGGTGGAGACCATATCGCTCATCACGTCGCCGTCATAGTTCTTGCAGGCCCAGATATAGCCGCCCTCGCTGCGGATAACGCGGGCTACCGCATCGTCGATCAGGGTGTAAAAATAGGTCAGACCGTGCTTCTCAAATTGCTCCTTGTACTCGTCCTCGTAAATTTCAGAAAAAATATCCTTGAAATGGTGGTCGTATTGCTTGGAAATGGTGTCCTTGGTGGAAAACCACAGATCCTGTTTGGTGTCCAGCGCGTACTGGAAGCAGGAACGTGCAAAGGACAGGATAGAGGAATCCAGATTGTACTGGCCCTGAAGCACGCCGTCGCCGTGGAAATCGAAGATGGTCTGCTCGGTGGTTTTGCCGTTTCCGTCCACAAACACCAGCTTGGCCGTTCCCGGCCCCTCCACCCGCATTTCGGCTGCACGGTATACATCGCCGTAGGCGTGGCGGGCGATGGTGATCGGCTTTTTCCAGTTCTTCACCACCGGGGAGATACCCTTGACCATGATGGGCGCGCGGAACACCGTACCGTCCAGAATGGCGCGGATCGTCCCGTTGGGGGATTTCCACATCTGGGAGAGCTTGTATTCCTCCACCCGCTGGGCGTTGGGGGTAATGGTGGCGCACTTGACCCCCACGCCATAGCGGTCAATGGCATTGGCCGCTTCGATGGTCACCTGATCGCCGGTCTTCTCCCGCTCCGGGAGACCCAGATCGTAGTATTCGGTTTTCAGCTCTACATAGGGCAGGATCAGAGTGTCCTTGATCTGCTGCCAGATGATGCGGGTCATCTCGTCCCCGTCCATCTCCACCAGCGGAGTGGTCATTTGAATCTTATCCATCGTTTACTCCTTTTCCTTGGCGGCTTCATAGCGTTCATATCCCCACCAGTTTGGGGTCAGCTCACGCAAAGTCACCGTTTGGTGGTTTTCCAAGTCTACCAATATTTCCATATCCTGATTGCGTTCAGAAAGCTGCATCAAAAACTCCCGGCAAGCACCGCAGGGCATCCCGCTTCCGCCCCCAAAGGGCGGCCGATCCCGAAAGGACACCAGACGCTTGATGACGGTTTGCCCGCTGCTCAGGTACATATTGAGCGCCGCCACCCGTTCCGCACACAGGTTCATGACCCCGCCGCAGCTTTCGATGCAAAACCCGGTGAAGATCTGCCCGTTTTCACTCTCCAGCGCACACACCACGTGGTGGGCATAGACAAACGGGGTCACTTCCGTCGGGCGGTACTGTTCCTGCGCCTTTTGGCACAGTATCTCCCAAATATCCATGAATTTTCCCTTCAATCATTACGAAATATCCGCCAACTCCAGATATTTGTATCCGTTGTCGGCGATATGATCCTTGCGGCCTTGGAGGTTGTCGCCCAACAGAAGGTCGAAAATCTCGCTGGTGCGTTCGGCATCCTCTGGCATGACCTTGATGAGGCGGCGGGTCTCCGGGTTCATAGTGGTAAGCCACATCATGTCCGGCTCGTTTTCGCCCAAGCCTTTGGAGCGGTTGATAATGCATTTCTTCCCTTTCAGCTCGCCGTTGACAATGTCGTTTTTCTCCTTGTCAGTGTAGGCAAACCACGTCTTTTCCTTATAAGTGATCTCATAAAGGGGAGATTCCGCGATATACACGTAGCCCCGTTCAATGAGGGTAGGCACCAGACGGTAGAGCATGGTCAGGATCAGGGTGCGGATCTGATAGCCGTCCACGTCGGCGTCGGTGCAGATGACGATTTTATTCCAGCGGAGGTTCATCAGATCAAAGGCCGCCAGATCCTTGACGTGCTTGTTTTGCACTTCTACCCCGCACCCCAGCACCTTCATCAGATCGGTGATGATCTCACTTTTAAAGATCTTCCCGAAATCCGCCTTAAGGCAGTTCAAGATCTTGCCCCGCACCGGCATAATGCCCTGAAACTCCGCATCCCGGGAGAGCTTGACGCTGCCCAAAGC
>CARXAY010000064.1 GCA_949093475.1 uncultured Oscillospiraceae bacterium | reverse complement strand
GCCACCGAGGCCGACGAGACGGAACACGCCGAAAAACAGGCCGAGCGCAAGGAACACCGGGAGCGCGACCACCGGGGAACGGCGGCCGTGCCCAAGGCCGGGCCCAAGACGCCGGAGCAGAAGGCCAAGGAGCGGGAGGCCCTGCGGATCTGCCAGCAGAAGATCGAGCAGCATAAGCTGGATATGCACTTGGTCTCCGCCGCCCTCTCTCCCGACGGCAAGCTGCTCTTTTGCTTCACCTCGGAAAACCGGGTGGACTTCCGCGCGCTGGTGAAGGATCTGGCCGCCACCTTCCACGCCCGCATCGAGCTTCGGCAGATCGGCGTCCGGGACGAGACCAAGCTGCTGGGCGGGCTGGGCATCTGCGGCCAGCCCTACTGCTGCAGCCGGTTTTTGGACAAGTTCCAGCCCGTTTCCATCAAAATGGCCAAGACCCAGTCCCTCTCCCTCAACCCCACCAAAATTTCCGGGGCGTGCGGGCGGCTCATGTGCTGCCTGAAATACGAGCAGGGGGCGTATGAGGACGCGGTGAAGCGCTGCCCCAAGAAGGAGTCCTTCGTGGAGACCCCAGACGGCGTGGGCACGGTCACCGACGTGAATTACCTGCGGGAAAAGGTGAAGGTGCGTCTTGAGGACGGGGGCGAGATGCCCAAGCTCTATCTGAATCAGGAGGTGCGGGTGGTGCGCTCGGGCAAGGGCAAGCGCCCAGAGGACTACGTCGTCCCCCCCAAGGAGGAGCTGGAGGCCCTGCGCTATATCCCGCCCATGGAGGAGCGGGAGACCCCTGCCGAGCCGAAAAGCGAGCTGGCCGAGAAGTTAGACGAGATCTTCGCCGGCGAGGCCAAGCGGATGCCCACCCGCAAGCCCAGCCGCGCCCCCGGCGGCAAAAGCAAGGGCCGGGGCAACCCCCAGCGCCGCCGTCGCCGCGACGAAAAGTGAGCCCGCCGGTCAAAAGCCGCTCAACACCCTGTGTTGAGCGGCTTTTTTGCGGGAATTTCTTTCCGCGCAAGTGTTGTATTCTTTATATAGTTGTGTTATAATTCATTTATTCTGGGCATTTATGGAGTCAAGGAGAAGAACGCTATGCTTACTGTATCTGAACTGTCCCTCCAATACGGCGGAACGTACCTGTTCAAGGACGTGAACCTCCAGTTCACCCAAGGCAACTGCTACGGGGTGATCGGCGCCAACGGCGCGGGAAAATCCACCTTTTTGAAAATCATCTCCGGGCAGCTTGAGCCCACCTCCGGCGAGGTGTCCCAAGCGCCCTACACCCGGATGTCCATTTTGAAGCAGGATCAGAATATGTACGACGCATTCACGGTGATGGACACCGTCATCATGGGCAACCAGCGCCTCTACGACATTGGCAAGGAGAAGGATGCCATCTACGCCAAGGAGGAAATGACCGACGAGGACGGGATGCGCGCCTGCGAGCTGGAGGCGGAATACGCCGAGCTGGGCGGCTGGGAGGCCGAGGCGGACGCCAGCCGCATTTTGCAGGGCCTTGGGGTGGCCACCAACTGGCACGACCAGTCCATGTCCAGCCTTGACCCCCGGCTGAAGGTGAAGGTGCTGCTGGCGCAGGCGCTCTTTGGTCAGCCCGACCTGCTGCTCTTGGACGAGCCGACCAACAACTTGGACATCAACGCCATCAACTGGCTGGAGGACTTTCTGCTGGACTATCCCGGCACGGTGATCGTGGTCTCCCACGACCGGCACTTCCTCAACACCGTGTGTACCCACATTGTGGACATCGACTACGGCAAGATCAAGATGTACGTGGGCAACTACGACTTCTGGTACGACTCCTCCCAGCTCATGCAGAGCCTGATGAAGGCGCAGAACAAGAAGAACGAGGAAAAGGCGCAGGAGCTGAAGGACTTTATCTCCCGCTTCTCCGCCAACAAGTCCAAGGCCAAGCAGGCCACCGCCCGCCGGAAGCTGCTGGAGAAGCTGACGCTGGAGGAAATGCCCGCCTCCTCCCGCCGCTATCCCTGGGTGGGCTTCTCCCCTGACCGGGAGGTGGGCAAGGACATCCTCTTTGTCACCGACGTGAGCAAGACCATCGACGGGGTGAAGGTGCTGGACAAGGTGAGCTTCACCGTGGGCAAGGGGGACAAGATCGCCTTCGTGGGGGACAATGAAAACGCCCAGACCGCCCTGTTCAAAATTTTGGTGGGGGAGCTGGAGCCCGACGAGGGCAGCGTGAAGTGGGGGCAGACCGCCACCTTCTCCTACTTCCCCAAGGACAACACCCCCTTCTTCCAAGACTGTGACGACAGCATTTTAGACTGGCTGCGCCAGTATTCCGAGGACAAGCACGAGAGCTATCTCCGGGGCTTTTTAGGCCGGATGCTCTTCTCCGGGGACGATATTTTTAAGGCCGTGAAGGTACTCTCCGGCGGCGAGAAGGTGCGGTGTATGCTCTCCCGCATGATGCTGTCGGGGGCGAACGTGCTGCTTTTGGATCAGCCCACGAACCATCTGGATCTGGAGTCCATCGCCGCGGTGAACAACGGCCTCAACGCCGTGCCCTGCAACGTGCTTCTGGCCACCCACGACCACCAGATGGTGTCCACCGTGGCCAACCGCATTTTCGACTTTACCGCCGACGGGCAGCTCATCGACAAGCGCATGGAATATGACGATTATCTGGCTTGGCAGGCAGAGCAGGCGCAGGGCTAAGGAAAGGAAGTGACCGGGCGTGAAACGGAAAACGGGCTTTGGGTTTCTTGCGGCCACTGCGGCGTTCGGCGCGCTGGGGTTTTTCCTACGCCGCTGGCAGCTGGAAACGGCCTTTGAGCGCGAGACGGGGCTTTTGACTCCCGGCCGGCCGGCCACCGCCGCGCTCCTTGTGCTGGTGGTCGTGGCGGCGGCGGCGCTGACGGCGCTGGCCGTGGGGCTGTTCCGGGGCGGCGAACGCCCCCGGGGCTATCTGGCCAATCTGGCCGCCCCCAATTTGGTGATCGGGCTGCTCACCCTGCTGGCGGGGGCGATACTCTTTGCCGGCGGCGCGCTGGGCATCCGGGATTTCGCCCTTCAGATGGACGACCGGATCGTCCGGCTGGTGCTGGGGATCTCCCTGTTGGTCACGGGGGTCGCCGTGGGGCTGATCGGCCTGCTGGGCCAGCAGCGCAGGGAGGCCAAGGGACGCTTTGCCGGCGCGCTCCTTGCGCCGGGGTACTGCGCGTGCGTGTGGCTCATCGCTGCCTTTCAGGGCCACACCGCCAACCCCAACATCATGGAGTATGTGTTCCTGCTGCTGGGCATCCTGTGCGCCATCTTCGCGGGCTACGCCGCCGCGTCCTTCGCCTTTGAGACCCCCCGCCCCGTTTTGTGCGCGGTCAGCTCGTCCATGGGAACGGTGCTGCTGTTCATTGCGCTGGCCGACCGCCCGCGGGGGATGGATCGTCTGGCGCTGTGCGGCTTTTTGACCCACCTGTTCGTCCAGCTTCTGTGTCTGGTGTGGTGCCGAATGTACCCGCCTGAATTAGAGGAATGGACGCCGCCCCAAGAGGAAGAGGACGCGCCCCAGCAACAAGATCAGCCGAGAGGTGAGGAAGATGAATAAAACGCCCTATTATATCACGACCCCGATCTATTATCCCTCCGCCAAGCTCCACATCGGCCACGCCTACTGCACCGTGGCCACCGACGTGCTGGCCCGGTACAAGCGCCTTCAGGGCTATGAGGTCATGTTCCTTACCGGGACGGACGAGCACGGCCAGAAGATCGAGAAGAAGGCCCAAGAGGCGGGGATGACCCCGCAGGAGTTTGTGGACTCCATCGTGGAAGCCCCCGGCGGGGTGAAGGATCTCTGGAAGCTGATGAACATCTCCAACACCCGCTTCATCCGCACCACCGACGACTACCACGTGAAGTCCATCCAGAAGATCTTCCGCAAGATGTACGACAACGGCGACATCTACAAGGGCACGTATGAGGGCAAATACTGCACCGACTGCGAGGCCTTCTGGACGGAGACCCAGCTCAAGGACGGCAAGTGCCCCGACTGCGGCCGGGACGTTCACGACGCGCAGGAGGAGGCGTACTTCTTCCGGCTGTCCAAATACGCCGACAAGATCCGGGAGCTTTTGACCACCACCGACTTCCTTGAGCCGAAAAGCCGGGTGAACGAGATGGTGAAAAACTTCATCGACCCGGGGCTGGAGGATCTGTGCGTGTCCCGCACCTCCTTCACATGGGGCGTGCCTGTGGACTTTGACCCCAAGCACGTCACCTATGTGTGGCTGGACGCCCTTTTCAACTACGTCACCGCGCTGGGCTACCAAAACGACAAATATGACGATTTTGACACCTTCTGGCCCGGCGTGAACATCGTGGGCAAGGAGATCGTCCGCTTCCACGCCATCATCTGGCCCGCCTTTTGTATGTCGGTGGGCATCCCCATTCCCAAGAAGGTCTTCGGCCACGGCTGGCTGCTCTTGGACGGCGGCAAGATGTCCAAATCCAAGGGCAACGTGGTCGATCCCTATCTTTTGAGCGAGAAATTCGGGGTGGACGCCCTGCGGTTCTTCCTCATGCGCTCCTTCCCCTTCGGCAGCGACGGCAACTTCAGCAACGAGCTGCTCATCAACACCATCAACGTGGATCTGGCCAACGATCTGGGCAATTTGGTGAGCCGCACCACCGCCATGGCGGAGAAATACTTCGGCGGCACGCTGCCCGAAGCCCAGACCGCCGACGAGGCGCTGGACGGGGAGCTGGTCGCCATGGCCTCCGCCCTGCGGGAGAAATATGAGGACGCCATGGAGCATTTCGCCCCCCACAAGGCTTTGGACGAGGTCTTTGCCGTGATCCAGCGGGCCAACAAGTATATCGACGAAAACGCCCCTTGGGCGCTGGCCAAGGACATGGACGCCAACGGGGCGCGGCTGGCCCGGGTGCTTTACAATCTGCTGGAGGCCACCCGCATCTGCGGCATTTTGCTCACCCCCTTCATGCCCCAGACCATGGAAAAGCTCTTTGCCCAGATCGGCGCGCAGACCGAAGGGCAGAGCTGGGACGCGGCGGGGCAATGGGGCGTCCTGCCCGCGGCGGTCGCCGTACGCCGGGGGGACGCCCTCTTCCCCCGGGTGGACGCAGACGCGGCCATCGCCGAGCTGGAGGAGGCGGCCAAGGCGGCCAAAGCCGGGAGCGGCCCGGTCATTGAGACCGAGCCTCTGGCGGAGGAGGCCGTGGACTTCGACACCTTTGCTAAGAGCGACTTCCGGGCGGTGAAGGTGCTTTCCTGCGAGCGGGTGAAAAAGAGCGAAAAGCTCCTCAAGTTCACGCTGGACGACGGCACAGGCACGCCGAGGCAGATCTTGTCCGGCATCGCCAAATGGTACGCCCCCGAAGACCTGACGGGCAAGACGCTGGTGGCCATCGTCAACCTTCCGCCCCGGAAGATGATGGGGCAGGAGAGTCAGGGGATGCTCATCTCCGCCGTCCACACCGTGGATGGGGAGGAGACGCTGAATTTGCTCATGGTGGACGACAAAATTCCCGCAGGGGCAAAACTCTGCTGAGAAAAGGGTGAAATAAAAATGGCACACAAGGACAAAAACCCGGATATCTCCTATGAGAATCAGATCATCAAGAGCGTGGATCTGAAGGAGGAGATGGAGAGCAGCTATATCGACTACGCCATGAGCGTCATCGTGGGCCGCGCCCTGCCCGACGTGCGCGACGGCCTCAAGCCCGTCCACCGCCGCATTTTGTACGCCATGTACGAGGACGGCCTGACCACCGACAAGCCCTTCAAAAAGTCGGCCACCGCCGTCGGTAACGTGCTGGGCCGGTATCACCCCCACGGCGACGCGTCGGTGTACGACGCCATGGTGCGTCTGGCGCAGGACTTCTCCCTGCGCTATCCCCTCATTGAAGGCCACGGCAACTTCGGCTCGGTGGACGGCGACCCCCCTGCCGCCTACCGTTACACCGAGGCCCGCATGGCCAAGATGGCCAACGAGATGATGCGGGACATCGACAAGGAGACGGTGGACTGGGATCCCAACTTCGACGAGTCCCGGAAAGAGCCGCGGGTCATCCCCTCCCGCTTCCCCAACCTGCTGGTCAACGGCTCGTCGGGCATCGCCGTGGGTATGACCACCAATATCCCGCCCCACAATCTCACCGAGGTCATCGACGGCTGCTTGTGCGTGCTGGAAAATCCGGAGGCGACTCTGGACGACATCATGGAGCATATCAAAGGCCCGGACTTCCCCACCCGGGGCATCATTCTGGGCCGCAGCGGCATCCGCGCCGCCTACGCAACCGGCCGGGGTCATATTCAGATCCGCGCCCGTGCGGAGTTTGAGGAGTTTGGGCAGGGCCGCACCCGCATCGTGGTCACCGAGCTTCCCTATCAGGTGAACAAGTCCGTGCTGGTGAAGAACATCGCCGACCAAGTCCACGACAAACGGCTGGAGGGTATCTCCGGCCTGCGGGACGAGACCGACCGGGACGGAATGCGCATCGTCATCGAGCTGAAAAAGGACGCCAACCCGCAGGTGGTGCTGAACCGTCTCTTTGCCCAGACTGCCATGCAGTCCACCTTCGCCATCGTCATGCTGGCGCTGGTGGACAACCAGAAGCAGCCCCGCATTCTCACCCTGCGGCAGATCTTGGACGAGTATCTTACTTATCAGGAGGAGATCATCCGCCGGCGGACGATCTATGACCGCCGCAAGGCGCAGGAGCGCGCCCACATCTTGGAGGGCCTGCTCATCGCGCAGGACAACATCGACGAGGTCATTAAGATCATCCGCTCCTCCTACGACAACGCCAAGGAAAACCTCATGGAGCGGTTTTCTCTGGACGACGTTCAGGCGCAGGCCATCTGCGATATGCGCCTCATCGCCCTTCAGGGCCTCAACCGGGAGAAGTTGGAGGCGGAGTACAAGGAGCTGGAGGAGAAGATCGCCTATTACACCCGGCTTTTAGAGAGCGAGGAAATGCTCAAGGGTGTTTTGAAGGACGAGCTGACCGAGATCCGGGACAAGTACGGTGACGACCGCCGCACCGAGATCGGCTTTGCCGAGAACGACATCGACATCGAGGATCTCATCGAGGAGGAGGAGTGCGTCTTTACCCTCACCAACGCCGGGTACTTAAAGCGCACCCCCGTCAGCGAGTACACCGCCCAGTCCAAGGGCGGCATGGGCAAGAAGGGCATCACTACCCGGGAGGAGGA
>CARXAY010000063.1 GCA_949093475.1 uncultured Oscillospiraceae bacterium | reverse complement strand
ATCTGGGCGGCGGAGGAGAGGTAGCCGTCATACCAAGCAGAGCCAAAGCCCACGGTGTCGTCGCTGTAACCCAGCACCCGCATGAGGATGGTGGTGGCCTCGGCAAAGGTGATGGCCTCGTTGGGGCGGAAGCAGCCCGCGCCGTCCCCGCGAATGAGGGCGGTCTTGCTGCCCTCGCCGCCGGTGGTGGTCTGGGCGGCAACGTGGATGTAGCCCCGTGCCCAGTGGGTGGAGGGCACGTCACGGAAGATGGTGCGGTTCATCTGGGACGCGGCCTTGTCCCCCTCGCCCAGCAGCTCCACCGCCATTTTGGAGAACTCAGCGCGGGTGAGCGTTCCTTGGGGGTAAAAGGACGTGCCGCCTGTGCCGTTGACGATGCCCAGCAGGCGCAGAAGGTCGGCACTCTCGGCCACGTCAGGGTCGGCGATATCGGTAAAAGCGGGGGCGATGGGGGCAGCCCCGGCGGCGGAGACGGTGGTGGCCATCCCGGCCAGCAGGCTCACCGCCAGAAGCAAAGCGATCCATTTTGTTCTCTTCATTTGCGTATCCCTCCTAAATTTAGTCCGCCCGCAGGGCTTCCACCGGCTGGAGGGCGGAGGCTTTGATAGCGGGGTAGAGGCCAAAGATAATGCCAAGGGCAACGGAGATGGCGAACGCGCCGATGGTAATGCCGCTGCCGGGCATGATGACCAGACCAAAGGACATTTTTGTGATGATCATCGTTCCTATGTATCCTACGGCAATTCCAAACAAACCGCCGATGCCGCAAATCATGGCGGCTTCAATAAGGAACTGGATAATGATGCTTCTTCGCTCCGCGCCGATGGCCTTGCGGATGCCGATCTCACGGGTGCGTTCGGTGACGGTAACCAGCATGATGTTCATGATGCCGATGCCGCCCACCAGCAGGGAGATGGCGGCGATGCCGCCAAGGAAGCGGCTTTGCATATCGTCGGCCTCCTGCTGGTTTTCCTTCCACTCATTTGGGTTGTCCACATAAAAATAGCCGGTGTACTGGTTGACGATGGTGGGGAGAAAGCCGTTCAGGGCGGTGACGACCTCCTTCATGCCGTCGGAGGTCTTGACCTTGACGGTGTACTGGTCGATGGACTGGTTGTTGTTGAAATACCGTGTCATGGTGCTGGGAAGGAGCAGAAGCCTATCCTGCCGTTTGATGGAGTCCTTGATCCAATAGGAGTTTTCATCGTCCTTACCCAAGGTAGCCTTGGCGGCCTTGCTCTCGTAGACTCCGATGACCCGGAAGGGCCGGCCGTTGATGTTGATGGTTTTGTCAATGGGGTCGGAGAAGGAGAAGAGATACTCTGCCGTATCTGAGCCGAGGACGCACACCTGACTCATTTTCTCAATCTCCAGATAGCTGAATTCACGGCCCTTGGCGATCTGGTAGTTGTTGCACAGGCCGAACTGGTCATTGCCCAGATAGATGGTGGGGTAGTGATCCTCCTGCTGGCCGCCGCCATCGACCATGACCCCGCCGCCGCCGACCACCACAGCGCCCATCATGCCATCGCGGTTGTTGCGGGTCAGGGTTTTTGCGCCGTAGGTGATGGTCATGTCGTTCCAGATCTGGCCGTTGGGGGTGATGCCCACTACCTCGTCCAGCCCTTGACAGTAGTCGTACAGCTCCTGCCCGATGTCGCGGGAGGAGTTCCAGTCACTGGCGCTGACCGTGAGGACGTTTGTACCCTGACTTTCATAATACGCTTTCATGGCCAGATTCTGGCCGCTGGAATAGCTTACCAGAATGATGACCGCCGCCAGACCGATGATGACGCCCAGCATGGTGAGGAAGGAGCGCGCCTTATTGGAAGAGATGGACTTGACGGCCATCTTCAATGCTTGACGGATATTCACAGTCCAACCTCCTCTCTTGGGCCGTCGGCTACGATCTTGCCGTCAGCCAAGCGGACAATGCGCTCGGCAGTGGCGGCGATGCCGTTGTCGTGAGTGATGAGGATCACCGTCGTGCCGTCGTCATGCAGGGAGTGGAGGATCTCCAGCACGTGCCGGCCTGTTTTGGAGTCCAACGCGCCGGTAGGCTCGTCGGCCATGATGATGGGGGGACGGGTGGCAATGGCACGGGCGATGGCGACGCGCTGTTGCTGGCCGCCGGACATCTCGCTGGGCTTGTGGTCGGCCCGGTCAAACATGGCCACCCGTTCCAGCGCCTCCTCGCTACGTTCCCGGCGTTTTTCTCCGGAGAGGCCCTGATAAATGAGGGGCAGCTCCACGTTTTCCCGGGCGTTGAGGGCGGGGATGAGGTTATAGCCTTGGAAGATGAACCCGATCTGCTTATTGCGGATGTGGGCCAGCTGACGGTCGTTCAGCTCGGTAATGTCCGTGCCGTCCAAGTGATAGTCTCCATAAGTGGGAATATCCAGACAGCCCAGAATATTCATAAGGGTGGACTTGCCTGAACCGGACTGGCCGATGATGGAGACGAACTCTCCCTTGTCGATCTGGAGGGAGACGCCGTCCAAAGCCCGTACCTCGCTTTCCTTGCCCTCGTTATAGATCTTATAGAGGTCTTTGATATCAATGAGCATGGCGTTCACCTTAACCCCAAGCCTGGGTCACATAGTAGTTGACGAAGATGGTCTCACCGCCCTCAAGGCCCTCCTTGATCTCCACGTTGTAGTTATCGTTGAGGCCGGTGGTGACGGGAACCGCATAGAAGCCGTCCTTTTCAGAGGGGTAGGTGGGGGTCTGGCCGGGCATGGTCTCCGGAATGTCCACGTCCACGGCGTTGTCCGGCTTGGAATCGGCTTGGATAAAGACCACGGCGGTGTCGTCGCCGATGTACTTCACGCTCTGCATGGGCACGACGATGCAGTTGTCCGACTGGCTGGTGACGAAGGAGTAGCTCAGCCACATACCCTCCATCAGAGAACCGTCAAAGTTGTCAACCTCCAAGGTAACGGGGTAGTTGGTCATGCCGGTGCCCATAGAGTCGCCGGAGAGGGACATATCGATCTTGGTGACCACGCCGGTGTACATCCCGCCGTCGCCCCACTGGCTCTGGAGGTTTACCATCATGCCGGGCTTGACGTAGGCAATGTTGCGGTCGTCCACGCTGATGGTGACCACCATGGTGGTGTTGTTGGAGATGGTGATGACGGTGTCGCCGCTTTTGACCTCCGCGCCCTCCACCAAAGTGCAGGAGGTGATCGTGCCGTCGATGGGGGAGACGGCGTTGAAGTCCTGAAGGGCTTTTTGGGCATCCTCCAGAGCCTTCTGGGCGTCATCTACGGCCTTTTGAAGCTCTTCCAAGCTCTTTTGGGCAGTTTCCAGATCGCCCCGGCGGGTGCGGATCTGCTCGTCCAGTGCGTCCGAGCTGAGGGTGAGGAGTACATCCCCGGCGTTGACGTTGGCGTAACGCAGCAGGTTGGAGGAGACCACAGGGCCTTCCACCTCGGTGACCACCTCGCGCACCTCGTAGTACTCGGTCTGGCCGCCGGAGTAGGGATAAATGGGCGTGCCGTCAGCGGCGGTGAGGGCGGCAGTGGCGGTCATGCCCTCGGTAAGCGTGCCTTGATTCTCGAAGGACACGATGACCTCAAAGTGGTCTGCGCCCTCGGGGGTGATGTAATGGACTTTGTTGATCTGCTCCACCTTGCCGGTGTAAGACTGCATCACGGAGGGGATGGAAACGTCCACCTTCTGGCCCACAGAGATGGCGTTTTCATAGGCGTAGCTGAAATAGAGGGAGAGCTTCATTTTGCGGTCATTGACCAGCGTGCAGACCTTGCTGCCCTCACCCACGCGCTTGTTGACGGTGAAATCCTCCACCTCGGTGACCTTGCCTGCAAAGGGCGCACGGACGGTGAGCTTGCCCTGCTTGGCCTGAAGGTCGGCGATGTCCTTCTGGATGTCCGACATAGACTTCATGGCGTCGCTGATGCGCTCCTGCGCGGCGGCAAGATTGTCCCTGCGGGTGTTGACCTCGTCCTCAGCGGCCTGAGAGAAGATGGTGTAAAGGGGCTGGCCCGCCGTTACCATGTCGCCGGCATTGACAAAAAGCTGCTGCACCGTGCCCGTCTGGGTCAGGGTGATGGCGGCGGACTCCTTGGCCCGGGCGCTGCCTTGTCCCTGAACGGTGGAGGAGATGGAGCCCCAATCGGCCATAGCGGTCTGAAGCTCGCTGTCTACCTCTTCTTTCTTGTTGAGGAATTTCCAGAGGAAAAAGCCCCCGACGGCGAGGGCGGCGATGACCACCACGGCGATGATGGCGTTGCGGATCTTCCGCGCTCTTTTCTTCTTTTTGCCCGCTGACTTTTTCGGCGGCGTGGCCGCGGCGGGGGAAGAGACCTCCGGGGTGGCAACTGCGGTGTTTTCTTCGCTCATGTTATGTCCTCCTTTTTATCCTTGCGGCCGGGAGAGACCCGGCTGAATTGACCAAGTGACATTATACTACTTTGGAAGGCGGGATGGTAGTTACAATGCGGTAAAATTCTAAAGATTTCTTTAAGATGTAGGAACTGTACATTTTTCCAACCTACTATATGACGCATCAGCGCTTGGAAATGTTCCGCCAAAACCCTCCCTTTTGTGTTGTTTTCTGTCTCCAACGAACCGCCCGCAGGGTGGGGAGAGAAATCCCACCCCTTGGGCAGTTGTCGGAGACGCAAAAAGGCGGTGTTGAGAGTATAAACCTCAACACCGCCGGTCATTCCAAGCGAACGCACGCCCAAAAACCACGCCGCACTTGAAAAAATGACAGTGAGCGGGTATAATGAGCCTGTGGTGCAACGAACTGTTGCTGTGCTGAGTACCTGTCTACTCTGTACAGGGCTGCGGGGTGTTGGTAGCGCCCCGCGGCCTGCCGCCTCTCGGCGTCTCCGCTTTCTATTCTACTGTAACGCCGCAAGAAAATCAAGGCCCACGGCAAAAAAATCCACCGTCCGCACCGGGGAGGGAGCGCGCATGAAACTGGTATCATGGAACGTCAACGGCCTGCGGGCCTGTATGAACAAGGGCTTTTTGGAGAGCTTTGCCGCCTTGGATGCGGATGTGTTCTGCCTTCAGGAGACCAAGCTCCAGCCCGACCAGATCGACTTGGAACTGCCGGGCTACCGGCTCTTTTGGAACTCGGCTGACAAGAAGGGGTATTCGGGCACGGCGATCTTTACCCGGCTGGAACCTCTGAATGTCACCTATGATATCGACGACGCCTACCACACCACCGAGGGCCGGGCCATCACCTTGGAGCTGCCGGACTGCTATGTGGTCACCGTCTACACCCCAAACGCCCAAGACGGTCTGAAGCGGCTGGACTACCGCCTGTCTTGGGAGAATGCCCTGCGGCAGTATTTGACCAAGCTGGACAAGAAAAAACCGGTGATCCTCTGCGGCGATCTGAATGTGGCCCATCAGGAGATCGACCTGAAAAACCCCGGGCCGAACCGGGGCAACCCCGGCTTTTCCGACGAGGAGCGGGAGAAGTTCTCCGACCTTTTGAGCTGCGGCTTCGTGGACACCTTTCGGGCCACCCATCCCGAGCTGACCGGGGCATACTCTTGGTGGAGCTATCGGTTTCATGCAAGGGAAAACAACGCCGGGTGGCGCATCGACTATTTCCTGATGTCGGAACGCTGGCGGGACAGGATCAAGGAGGCAGCCATCCACCCGGAGATCTATGGCAGCGACCACTGCCCCGTGTCCCTGACCCTGACAGACTGAGAGGAAACGCAGCAGAGGGCTGCGCCATACCGGCGCGGCCCTCTTTTTTTCGCTGGTTACGCACCGCCGCCGACCCTCACGAATAGGATGGCTTTGTGTAAGGGGGAAGCAAGCGATGAAACGAGAAGGGACGATCTGGGTGCTGGGCGGCGACCTGCGGCAGGAAAAGCTGGCCGCTCTTTTAAGCGAGGAGGGTCACAGTGTCCACACCTACGCCTTGGATCAGGCCGCGCCCTATGAAGGGGTGACGGCAGAAACCGCCTTGGAGGGTCTGCACCGGGCCGACTGCGTAATATTGCCTCTGCCTGTGGCTTCCGCGTCCGGGATGCTCCATGCTCCATTGGGGAGCGGGGAGCGCCCGCTGACGGACATTTTCTCCCGCCTGAGCCTCGCCCAGTTTGTCTGCGGCGGCATGGTGGGGGAGGAGACGGCGGAGCTGGCCGGAGAATACGGCCTGACCATCCACGACTACTTCCGCCGGGAGGAGCTGGCTGTAGCCAACGCCGTACCCACCGTGTTAGCGTTGTGGGCATGGGAAGGGGTTCTTACGTTTTACTCAAATCCGCTCGTAATGTGACCACAAGCTGATAATCTTCACGGTTTTCTCGCCCTCATATACTTGATAGACCAATCTGCGTTGAAGGTTGATCCGCCGGGAATACAGCCCTTGCAGGTCGCCCACCAGCTTTTCACAGCTTGGGGGACTTTGATAGGGATTTTCCCGCAAAAGGTCGATCAGAGCTTTGGCCTTGACATCCAATCCTGCCGCATTGAGAAGGGGAATGTCCTTGGAGGCAGCTTTGGTATAGACGATCTGGTACACTTACCATTCGACCTCCCCTTCGGAGAGACAATCGGACAGCGGCGTGTTCCGTCCTTCTAAGAGCTTGGCGCGCATTTCCGAGCTGGAGAGCAGCCGCAGGGTTTCCATGAGACCGTTGTAGTCATCCTCGCTCATCACCACGGCGTTGCCGTCCCTCGTGGTGATGTTCAGCGGCTCATTGTACTTCACGGTGTTTTCCAACATAGCAAAGATGTTTTGACGGAAATTGGTGACGTTGACGTTTTGCATATTTGCACCTCCTTATGTACGTTATAGCGTACATGATAGAGCGTGTCAAGTGCATTTTGACATTACGCTGGCGGTGAGTTTCTATACTACTATGATCGCGGGCGGCTTCCTGTCCGGCATTGGCATGGCCGGGGGCAAGCTGGCGCTCCAGAAGGGCGGCAACGCCGTCTATGACCACTTCACCCGCAGACAAAAGAGCCAGACCGCAGAGAACGTCACGGGAGCTGGCGTAGATTCGCGTTTCGGTGCTGACGCGGGCGTGGATACCACAGCCGCCGAAAATGGCGTAGAGGGCGCGGAAATGCCGTCTACCGCCATTGACACGAACCCCACGACCCATACGGCAGAGCAGCAGGCGGTTATCAATGAGTATCAAGGAGCAGCGGACAAGGGAATACTGGCGTTTATTGACCGCTGGCGTGGCCTGAAAGACCCGAACTATCGCAAAAAGGTTCGGATGGATATTGCGCCGGTAGACCAAAGGGCGGTTGCTGACATT
>CARXAY010000062.1 GCA_949093475.1 uncultured Oscillospiraceae bacterium | reverse complement strand
CCCCCTTTGTCTTGCGGTTATGCTTCATTTTCTTCCCCCTTTTCCTTGGAAACATCGTAAAAAATCCGAATTTTCCAGCTTTTTCAGCGGTCATGCCGCCTTTTTTACTATGACCCGCCGCCGCAAAACCACTCTGGAAAATACATTTGACTTTTCAGCATTTTTGGGTGTAAACTATGCAAAAAATGACTTCCTTTTTTCCATTTCTCACGGGAGGTTCGCAGACTATGGACGAGACAAAAAACAGAATGACAGAAGGGCCGATTTGGAAAATTTTGCTTCGTTTTGCCCTGCCGCTGCTGCTGGGCAATCTGTTCCAGCAGCTTTACAACGCGGTGGACGCATTTGTGGTGGGCAACTTCGACTCCAAGGCCGCGCTGGCGGCGGTGACCTCCTCGGGCAGTCTTTGCTTTCTCATCATCGGCTTTTTTCAGGGGGTCTTTATCGGCGCGAGCGTCATTATCTCCCGCTATTTTGGCGCGCAGGACAGCGAGGGGGTCGACCGCGCCGTCCACACCACCGTGATCTTTTCCCTTCTTTTGGGCGGCGTTTTGTCCATTTTTGGCGTTTTGTTTACCCCCACCATTCTCACGTGGATGGGCACGCCCGCCAACGTCATGCCCAACTCGGTGGCGTATTTTCGCATCTACTGCGCAGGGCTGCTGGGGCTGGTGCTTTATAACACTGCCAACGGCATTTTTCAGGCCATGGGGGACAGCAAGCACCCCCTTTACTACCTTATTACCGCGTCCTGCATCAATGTGGTTTTGGATCTGGTCTTTGTGGCGGGCTTCAAAATGGGCGTCACCGGCGCGGCGCTGGCCACCGTCATCGGTCAGGCACTCAGCGCCCTGTTGGGCTTCGCCCGGCTGATGAGCGGCAAGTGCCCGGTGACCTTCTCCTTCCAAAAGCTGAAGTTGGATAAGTCCATTTTCTTCCGCATTTTTCGTCTGGGCCTGCCCAGCGGCGTGCAAAACAGCGTCATTTCCATCGCCAACGTGGTCATTCAGAGCAACATCAACGCCTTTGGGGACAACGCCATGGCGGGGTGCGGCAGCTACTTCAAGATCGAGGGCTTCGTCTTTCTCCCCATCACCAGTTTGGCTTTGGCCCTCACCACCTTTGTGAGCCAAAATTTAGGGGCGGGCCAGCCCCAGCGGGCCAAGCAGGGCGCGCGGCTGGGCATGGCCATGAGCATGGGCGCGGCGGAGCTTTTGGGCGCGGTGTTTTTCCTCTTTGCGCCGTTTTTCATCGGATTGTTTAACAACGAGCCGGAGGTGGTCGCCTACGGCGTGCGTCAGGCCCGCATCGAGTGCTTCTTTTACTGCTTTCTTGCCCTGTCCCACACCGCCGCCGCCACCCTCCGGGGCGCGGGCCGGGCGGTCATCCCCATGGGCATTATGCTGGCCATCTGGTGCGTGGGGCGCATCATCTACGTCACCCTCATGGTGGCCCACATCCCCGACATCGCCGTGGTGTTATCCGCCTACCCCGTCACCTGGTCGACCAGCGCCGCGCTCTTTTTGCTCTACCTCTGGCGCGTGCCTTGGGCGGAACACAGCAGCCCCGCCCTGGCGGGGTGAACGGGTTTCCGCGCATAAAGCAAGGGCGGGTTTAGAACCCGCCCCTACTTGACAAACGCTGTTCCATTGATTATAATGCAAATAGAAAAGGGCGCTGCCGGTAGACGGTTCAGCCCCTCATATACCTACAAGAAGTAACCGCAGGCTGTGGGAGCGTGGCGGTTACTTCTTTTTTGCCTGGATGAACAGGCCAACAATGCCGATGACTACAAGGCAGAACTGGAACAGCTCTGAGTATGTAAGCCCCATGGCATCACCTCCCCTCAGTGGAGGAGGCAAGAAGTCACCCCCTCCGGGATGGGAGGGGCAAACCGCCTACCGTATACGGGCAGCGCTGAAAACCCGAAGGTTTTCCTATTTTTTAGTATAGCATGGCAGAGGTAAACTGTCAAATCACGGATGTGCATAAAGTAAGGCCGGGAGCGATGCTCCCGGCCTTGCCTTATTCTTTGTTATAGGCATCAATGACTTTTTCAGCTCCATACTCTTCTATCTTATCCATCAACTCATTCAAGCTCTTTGCCAGTGATTCGCAAACTTTCATGGATCGAAATCTGCTTGTGCTGGCTCTGCTCATCGCCGCCGCAGCCCCATAACTATTGTTCTGTGCCAATGCCGCTTCCAGAAAGAACTTGCTTGTCTCTTTTGCTTTGGAACTAAGATCCAAGAGTGGTATTACATATTCCCCCTTACCAAAATACTGTTTCAATGTCTCATTATCATCCGACTTTCTTGTATAGGAATATAACGCCTTTTGAAATGCGGGTTCGTGAACTTTGATAAACAGAATCGGTCTTTCTTTTCCATCAACAGCACAACAAATTACTCCGTTTCCACTTTTTCTGTGCCCCTGCGTACAATATGCTTCCTCGGTATGAAAACCGCCCGTGTGGAAACCCCCTACCGTCGCGCCCGTGTATACCAGCTTTGCGGGATGGAAGGAGTATGTGTCATTGTCCATCTCCAGCGCACTAAATTGAATTTTGCGTGCCCATTTCCCACTTGCATAGTCAAATACAACGATTCCACTTTTGTCAAGAAACAGACAAACCGCCTTACCCATACCTTCTTTGACATTACTATAAAATGTCATAAGCAATTTCCCGTTTTGCATCCCGCTTCTGGGCGTTCTATACTCTCGGTCAATACGTTCCTTTTCTGCCCGTTGAGCTTTGAGTTGTTCTTGCTCCTTTGCTTTTCTCTTTGGTTCTGTTATCACATACCACAATATACCCCCAACAAAAACGCAAATTGTTACGATAATAGCTATCGTTTCCATGCTGCTTCCTCCCCCTCTTTCTATTTGGGTCTTGCTACCAATAAAATAACACATTTGCGTTCATTTGTCAACATATGTATTCATCGCCCGCCGCAAAATATACTACACTCTCTATGAGGTGGTATGATGAGTGACGTACAGTTAAACCCCGTTCTGGTGGGGCGGGCCATCGCCAAGGCGCGGCAGGAAAAGGGCATTACACAGGAAGTATTAAGCGGCTTGGCCGACATTGGCCGCACCCATCTCAGCGCCATTGAGCGGGGCGAACGCAAACCCACGTTAGAGACCCTTTGGCGGCTGGCTCTCGCTCTGGATATCCGTCCCAGCCAGTTAGTCGCGTATATCGAAGAGGAAGAACTTGACCATAATTAAAACGCCTCCCGGAAAATTCCGAGAGGCGTTTTTGCAGCTATTTCACACTCAACCCAGCACCAGCCAGAGATACACCGCGTACACCGCCAGCAGGGCCGCGCCCTGAACCTTGGTGGCCTTCTCCCGCAGGAGGATGGGCACGGACGCCAGCAGGGTCACCCCCAGACAGAAGGGCAGGTCGAGGCGCAGAATGCTCCCCGCCACAGGCAGGGCCTTGCCCGACACCAGCGCGCTCAGGGGCAGGATCAGGGACAGGTCGATGATGTTCGCCCCCAAAATGTTGCCCACCGACAGGGAGGACTGCTTTTTCAAAATGGCGGTGATGGTGGTGACCAGCTCGGGGAGGGACGTTCCCACCGCCACCAGCGTCACGGCGATGACCCGCTCGGGCACGCCGAACAGGGTCGCCAGCGTACTGCCCGAGCGCACCAAAAGCTGGCTGCCCACCGCCAGACCCACCGCGCCGACGACGAACAGGGCGATGTACTTCCCCGCGCCGCCCTTCTGCGTCTGCTGGGGCACGTCGTCCTCCCCCTGCGCCTTTGCGCTGCGGACGTTCTGGACGAGGAACACCACAAAAATAAGGGCCATGACAATGCAGCCGATGAGGTTCAGCTCCCCGGGCAGGCAAAAGACATACAGTCCCGCCGCCGCGGCGATGAACAGGGCGAACTGTTTCCAGTAGCCCTTCCGGGGGCAGACGATCTTCATCCCCAGCATGGCCACCGCCATAATGAGGGCGGTGTTGGCGATCACCGAGCCCACGGCGTTGCCGATGGCCATTTCCACCTTCCCGTCCGCCGCCGCCATGAGGGAGACCAGCATCTCCGGCAGGGTGGTGGCGATGGAGACGATGGTCGCGCCGATGATAAAGGTGGGGATGCGGAGCGCCCCGGCGATCCAGCTCGCCGCGTCCACGAACCAATCGCCCCCCTTGATGATCATCAGCGCGCCGATGGCAAACACCAGCAGATTGAGTACGATCACGTCCATTTTCTTCAACCCTTCCACAAAAAAATTCAGGCGCGCTGCCGCACCTGAACAGTTTCGCCCAAGTACGGCCGCGCCATACTTGAGTCTCGTTATTTCAGACAAGCCAGACGGGTTTTTGGTCACTCCCCCGCCGGGGCTGTTGACTTGCCGCTCCCAAAAGAGCCAACTACTCCCTCAATGGGGGTATTTTACCCTTTTTTTTGAAAAAAGTCAACCCCAAAAGCCTGTCCAACCGCCCAGTTTTTTGTCGAAAGGCAAAAAGGAAGCCCCGGAGTATTCCGGGGCTTCCTTCTTTTGCGTCTGGAATTACTTGTACATCTCCACCAGCTTCAAGAGATGCTCGTACCGGGCCTTGGCGGATTCCTCGTTCTTGGCGAAGAGGACTTTGGCGCGGTCGGGGAAGGAGCGGGTGAGGCTGGAGTAGCGGGCCTCGTTCAGGAGGAACTCCTGATAGCCGCCAGCGGGGGCTTTGGAGTCCAGAACGAACTTCTTGCCCGGCTCGCCCTCGGGATCGAAGCGGAACAGATTCCAGTAGCCGCACTCCACGGCGCGCTTCATCTCCACCTGACTGTTGGCCATGCCGCCCTTGATGGAGTGCATCTCGCAGGGGGAGTAGCCGATGATGAGGGACGGGCCGTGATAGGCCTCGGCCTCACGGATGGCGGCGAGGGTCTGGTTGGGATTCGCGCCCATGGCGACCTGCGCCACATAGACGTAGCCGTAGCTCATGGCGATCTCCGCCAGAGACTTCTTGGGCATGGCCTTGCCGGCGGCGGCGAACTGCGCCACAGCGCCGAAGTTGGTGGCCTTAGAAGCCTGACCGCCGGTGTTGGAGTACACCTCGGTGTCGAACACGAACACGTTGATATCCTCGCCGGAGGCCAGCACGTGATCCAAGCCGCCGAAGCCGATGTCGTAGGCCCAGCCGTCGCCGCCGAAGATCCACACGGACTTCTTGGAGAGGTACTCCTTCTTGGCCAGAATGGCCTTGGAGTCGTCGCAGCCGTCCGCCGCCCACTTCTCCAGCAGGGCGATCAGGGCGCGGGTGGGCTCGCCGTTGGCGGCGCCGTCGTCCTTGGTGTCCAGATAAGCCTGAAGGATCTCGTTGGGCTGACCCTGATCGGCGCAGTTCTTCGCCATCTCCTCGATCTTGGCGATGAGCTGCTCACGGATGGCCTTCTGGCCCAGATAGATGCCCAGACCATGCTCGGCGTTGTCCTCAAAGAGGGAGTTAGCCCAAGCCGGGCCGCGGCCGCTCTTGTCCACGGTGTAGGGGCTGGTAGCCGCCGGGCCGCCCCAGATGGAGGAACAGCCGGTGGCGTTGGAGACGTACATCCGCTCGCCGCAGACCTGGGTGACCAGACGGGCATAGGAGGTCTCGGCGCAGCCCGCGCAAGAGCCGGAGAACTCCAGATAGGGGGTCTTGAACTGGCTGCCCTTGACGGTCTTGACGTCGGCCACATCGTCCTTGACGGTGACCTTCTCCACCATGTAGTCGAACACGGCCTGCTCGGCGGCCTGACTCTCCTGAGGCACCATGGTCAGCGCCTTCACCGGGCACACGCCCACGCACACGGTGCAGCCCATGCAGTCCATGGGGCTGATGGCGATGGCGAACTTATACTTGTCCTTGCCCGCGCCCGCCTTGATGTCCACGATCTTGGCGTTGGCGGGAGCGGCCTTGACCTCGGCCTCATCCAGCGCGAAGGTGCGAATGGTGGCGTGAGGGCAGACGTAAGCGCACTGGCCACACTGGATACACTTGGCGCTGTCCCAGACGGGGACGTTCACGGCCACGCCGCGCTTCTCATAGGCGGCGGCGCCCAGCTCGAAGGTGCCGTCCACATGATCCACGAAGGCGCTGACGGGGAGGCTGTCGCCGTCCATGCGGCCCACGGGGTCGAGGATCTCGGTGACCATCTTCACGGTGGCGGGACGGCCGGTGGTCTTGGCCTCCACCTTCTTGTCCTCGGCGGTGGCCCAAGAGGCGGGCACGTCGAACTTCTTGAAGGCGGTCGCGCCGATGTCGATAGCCTTGTGGTTCATGTCCACGATGTCCTGACCCTTCTTCAGGTAGGAGTGGGTGGCGGCGTCCTTCATGTAGCCGATGGCCTCCTCCTCCGGCATGACCTTCGCCAGCTTGAAGAAGGCGGACTGGAGGATGGTGTTGGTGCGCTTGCCCATGCCGATCTGGGCGGCCAAGTCGATGGCGTTGATGGTGTAGACCTGAATGTTATGCTCGGCGATGTACCGCTTGGCCACGGCGGGCATATGCTTATCCAGCTCCTCGTCGCTCCACTGGCAGTTGATGAGGAACGTGCCGCCGTCCTTCACGTCCCGGACCATGGGGAAGGCCTTGATGATATAGGAGGGCACATGGCAGGCCACGAAGTCGGCCTTGTTGATATAGTAGGGGCTCTGGATGGGCTTGTCGCCGAAACGCAGGTGGGACATGGTCACTCCGCCTGACTTCTTGGAGTCGTAATCAAAGTAAGCCTGTGCATAAATATCGGTGTGGTCGCCGATGATCTTGATGGAGTTCTTGTTCGCGCCCACCGTGCCGTCGCCGCCCAGACCCCAGAACTTGACCTCGATGGTGCCCTCGGCCGCGGTGTTGGGGCAGTCATGCTCGGGCAGGGAGGTGTGGGTCACGTCGTCCACGATGCCCACGGTGAACTGGTGCTTGGGATCAGCCTTGGCCAGCTCCTCATAGACGGCGAACACGCTCTTGGGCGGGGTGTCCTTGCTGCCCAGACCGTAGCGGCCGCCGATGATGGTGGCCTGACGGCCGGCGTTGGCAAAGGCAGTGACCACGTCCATGTAGAGGGGGTCGCCCTGAGAGCCGGGCTCTTTGGTGCGGTCGAGGACGGCGATCTTCTTGGCCGTGGCGGGGATGGCCGCCAGCATCTTGTCCGCCCGGAAGGGGCGGAACAGGCGAACCTTCAGCAGGCCCACCTTCTCGCCGTGGGCGTTGAGGTAGTCGATGACCTCCTCGGTCACGTCGCAGATCGAGCCCATGGCGATGATGACCCGGTCGGCGTCGGGCGCGCCATAGTAG
>CARXAY010000061.1 GCA_949093475.1 uncultured Oscillospiraceae bacterium | reverse complement strand
CTTGGTCGTCGCAAGCGGACAACTGTCCAGCATGACCGACGGCAATCCCTCTACCATTGTCATGCTGAAAAATGCCAGCGGTTCAGACAACTGCCCGGCTAATGCGTATGTGGAGCTGGATTTAGGCTCTGAAAAGCCGGTCGGCAGTATTGTCGTCACCGTAGACCCCTCCAAGCCTGCCGACTCCATGACCGCCACCGTGCAGTACTGGGACGGTTCTGCTTGGCAGGATATCCAAAGCGGCTTGACCGAGAGCTTCACGGCGGAATTTACCTCCCGCAGCATTACCACCAGCAAGCTGCGGCTGCTGAATCCCACTAAAAAGGATTGCTGGGTTCGTTTCGCAGAAGTCGCCGTCTACGGCCCTACTCCCGGACAAAGCCCCGTTGATAAGATCCTCTACCAGAGCGACGCGGTAAAGAAGATCACCAACCCCGTGGGTGAATTGGCCGATGACAAGGCCTCCCTCACCGCCGACAACGTGATGCTCCGTCCCGGCGAGTTTGTGGGCATTGCCCTGCCCGCCGTTCGGTCTGTCACCGACATCATCGCCGACTACACCCCCGTTCCCGGTCTGGTGCTGAAGGTGGGCATGAACGAGGCGGAACTGGAAATCATAAGCGCCGGCACTTGGGCGTCCCGCTCCGGCGCAGCCCAATTGTTCGCTGACGACAGCTCCGTCATCAACTATAACGCCCCCGCCCGTTACGTCCGCTTGGAGAACGAGGGCGAGCAGACCATCTCCTTCCAGCTCAACAAGCTTTCTGTCCAGTCTGAGGAACCGCCCTCCGGTATTCACTTCCTCAGCTCCACCATCGGCGGTGAAGCAAATGGCGAGGACGCCCGAAAGCTGGGCACGACCGGCCGTTGGTTTGACGGCGATGTGGACACCAAGGCCAAGTTCTGCGCCCCCCAAGTCAGCGGCCAACACGTCACCTACGATCTGGGGCAGACCCGCCAGATCCGGGATCTGCGCCTCATCGTTCAGGACACCCAGATGGACTATCCCCGTCACGCCAAGGTGCAGATCGCTGCAAGCCCAGACGGCCCTTGGACGGATGTGATCACCATTGACACCTCCGCCAATGCCAGCACCTCTGCCGGCAACGACACCGAAGGCGGCTGGGTAAACATCAGCACATACCCCAACTACAAGTCCCTTTACAGCGAGCTTGTCACCCCTCAAAACGCCCGCTATCTGCGTGTTCTCTTTACCGATGATTTCAGCGGCCGCTGGTTGGAATTGAACGAGATCGTCATCAACGGCGGCGACACCGCCCAAGCGGAGTACGTCTCCGCTTACAGCGACGCCACCATCGTGGCCGACCCCATCGAGCCCAGCGCGGAGTTCACCCCCGACAAAATGCGCGACGGCGACCTGACCACCGGCTTCAAGCCCAACATGGACGGCGTGACCTCCGGCAGCCTCGTCTACCGTCTCTCCGACGAGACCTCCATCGGTCAGATCAACCTCGTCCAAGGCGAGACCAGCGGCGTCAAGCTCTCCATCCGCCCCGTGGGCGAAACGCAGTTCCAAGAGCTGGCGACCCTCTCCGGCGGCCTGAACCAGACCCCCATCAACGAGGACATCACCGGCGTGGCCGAGATCAAGCTCACTTGGGGCAACGTCACCCCCACCTTCTATGAGCTGATCACCATCTCCCGCGCGGCTGTGGCCGAAAGCGGCGGGCAGGCCTCTTCCGAGGTGGAGACCATCCCCATCAACAGCTACTCCGGCGATGCGCGCAAGGTGAACTTCGACGAAAACTGGAAGTTCAATCTGGGCGACGTGTCCGGCGCGGAGGCGCAGGTCTTTAACGACTCCGCTTGGCGCACCTTGAACCTCCCCCACGACTTCAGCATCGAGCAGGAGTACAGCGGCTCGTGCGACGACGAAAGCGGCTACCTCCCCGGCGGCACCGGCTGGTACCGCAAGAGCTTCACCGTCGACCCCTCTTGGGAGAATAAGACCGTCTCCATCGACTTTGGCGGCGCGTACATGGACACCGACGTCTACCTCAACGGCCACAAGCTGGGCGAGTACCACTACGGCTATACGCCGTTCTCCTTCGTCCTGCCCAACGAGTATATGAACTACACCGGCGAGAACGTGATTGCGGTCAAGGTGGTCAACGCCGTCCCCACCAGCCGTTGGTATTCGGGCAGCGGCCTTTACCGCAGTGTGAACCTCACCGTCACCAACCCCGTCCACGTGGCCCGGTACGGCACCTACGTCAACCCCGTCAATAGCAGCGGCAACAGCTGGATGGTGAACATCAATACCACCGTGCAGAACGACGCCGCCTCCAACGCCAGCGTGACGGTGGAGCAGGCCATCTATGAGCTGAACGCCGCGACCTATGAAAAGGGCGCAAAGTTCGCCGAGACCTCCTCCGCCGCCACCGTCAGCCCCGTGGCCGGAGCTTCCGCCTCGGTGGCGCAGACCATCAGCGTCCAGAACCCCAAGCTCTGGAACTCTTGGGACAAGGGCGAGCCCAACCTCTACGTTTTGGTGACCACCGTCAAGCAGGGCGGCACAGTAGTGGACACCTACGAGACCGAGTTCGGCTTCCGCACCATTGAATTCACTGTCAACGACGGTTTCAAGCTCAACGGCGAGAACGTGAAGCTCAAGGGCGTCTGCCAGCACCACGACCAGGGCGCGCTGGGTTCGGAGGCGTGGTATCGGGCGCTGGAGCGTCAGGTGGACATCCTCATGGAGATGGGCTGCAACTCCATCCGCGTCACCCACAACCCCGCCGCGGACGAGCTGATCGAGATCTGCAACCGCAAGGGCATTCTCATCATCGACGAATTCTTTGATATGTGGACTGCCTACAAAAACGGCAACTCCAACGACTTTGCACGTTGGTTCAACGTCCAGATCGCCGACACGAACACCGTTTTCGGCGGCGAGGGCATCACTTGGGCGCAGCTGGTGGTAGAGACCACCGTGGGCCGCGACCAAAACTCCCCCTGCGTGATCATGTACAGCATCGGCAATGAGCTTACAACACAAACAAGCGGCTCTACTGCCCAATATCCTTCCATTGCCAGCAACATCATCCAGTGGACGCAGGCGATGGATCGCACCCGCCCCCTCACCATGGGCGACAACAACAAGAATCCCGGCGATTCCAGCAATACGCTGCATCAGATCGACCAGCTCCTGCATGAGGCTGACGGCGTGGTGGGTTACAACTACGCCCCTGCTGGTACGTTGACCTCTGCACACAACCTCGGCTGGAAGATGTATGGCTCTGAAACCGCTTCCGCGGTCAACAGCCGCGGTGTTTATGACCGCAAGAATTCCAACAGTGATGGCGGCCACGGCGATTACCGTCTGACCTCCTATGATAAGAGTTCTGTGGGTTGGGGTTCTGTTGCCAGCGAAGCGTGGTGGCGCACCATCCGCTTCGACTACAACGCCGGTGAATATGTCTGGACGGGCTTTGACTACATTGGCGAACCTACCCCTTGGAACTCCACCGGCGTGCGGCCAGACTACAACGACAACATTGCCAAGAGCTCCTTCTTCGGCATCATCGACACCAACGGCATCCCCAAGGACAGCTACTATATGTACCGCGCCATGTGGATGGAGGACGACAGCACCACCCTCCACGTTCTCCCCACTTGGGACGAGCAAGACCTGATGCTGGACAGCAACGGCAAGGTGGAGGTGGTGGTATACTCCAACGCCCCTGTCGTAAAGGTATACCTGAACGGCCGCGAGGTCGGCACAGCGGCTTCCACCGAGCAGCGTTCCAATGGCGGGCTCTATACCTACCGCACCTTCACCAGCGGCACCGGCTGCTACCGTCAAAACTCTGAGGACGAGTCCCTCTATGCCACCTTTAACGTTCCCTATGAGTCGGGCAAACTGGAGGTCAAGGCTTATCAGGCTGACGGGGTCACCGAGATCACCGACACCGTGGGCCGGGATGTGGTTCGCACCACTGACGGGGCAAAGACACTGGTGACCACTGCCGACCGCAAGACCATCAAGAACGACGGCCGCGACCTCTCCTACGTCACCATCGACGTGGTGGACGCCAAGGGTGAGATCGTCAATAGCGCAGACAATCAGATCAAGGTCTCCGTCACCGGCGATGGCGTTCTGGTCGGCATGGACAACGGCGTTCAGGGCGACCACACCTCCTATCAATCCGACACCCGTAAGGCGGGCGCGGGCCGTCTGGTGGCCATTATCCAGTCCACCAAGGACGAGGGCTCTTTCACCGTCACCGCCACCTCCCCCGGCCTCACTCCCTCCGCCGTCACCGTTTCCACCGGCGGCGTGACCGCCGAGACCGGCGGAACTGCCCCCGTGAGCTATGACCTGTCCAAGACCATCTACGTCCAGCTCAACGCCGAGCTTGACCTGCCCACAACGACTACCGTTACTCTGGGCAACGGCAAGACGGTAACCGGGAACATTCAGTGGAAGGACTACGACAGCGCCCTTTTGGGCCAGATAGGTGATTTTGCCATTGCCGGCACGATCACCATCCCCGGCTACACCATCCCCGTTTCCGTGGGCGTGGTGGTGCTGGACGATGTGGCCGCCCTGCTCAACTACTCCGCCGCCGTTCAGGTGGGTCAAGTTCCCTCTCTGCCCGCCGCCCGTCCCGCCGTTATGGCCGACGGCACGGTGGTTTCCGCCCAGTTCGAGGTGGATTGGGATCTGCCCGAAGACCCCGAGGAGCTGGCCAAGCTCTTTAGGAAGGCGGGCAAGGTCATCGTCAACGGCACGGCGGAGGTCTTTGGCGAGATCTACAACGTCACCGCCACCATCCGCGTGGCTGTCGGCGAAGTGGTTGAAGGAGACAACAACTCCTCCAAGGCCGACACCTTGACCTTGAACGGCGCGGATTCCCAGCCCCTTCAGGCGATCCGCGACGGCGACGCCAGCACCTCTTGGACGGGCAGCGGCGACGTGGTCTTCTACTACAACACTCCGCTGGCTATGAGCAAGATCAAGCTGATCTATGACAGCACTCCTCCCGCCTCTTCTGTTATGACCCTGTACGTCTCCCCCACCGGCATGGACGGAAGCTGGACGCCTCGCTCCGTCCGGCCCACCACGGAAGGCCACACCGTGACCTACAACTTCAACGGCCTTGAATCCGCGTTCTATATCAAGCTGGCCTTTGCCAGCGAGGTCAGCTTGGCGGAAGCGGAGCTGATCTCCGGTACGCCCGTCTTCCCCGTCGGCTCTACCGCCGAGCTGGACGGCATGAACATCAACGGCCAACCGGTCTCCGAAACCCAGCTGGCTGCCAAGAGCATCAAGACCTCCGCCATCAACGGCGTGATCAACCCCATCAGCCAGTACAACGTGGCCGTGACCATCCTGCCCGAGAACAAGGACAGCAAGATCATCCTTGTCACCGAGTCGGAGAACCACGCCCAGCGCGAGGTCTACACCGTTCAGCTGGAGGCGCTCGACGAGCTTCCCGCCAATGACGACACCCTTGACTACCCCTACGCCCAAACCACCGTTTTTGCCCCCAGTGAGGCCAAAAGCGGCGCTGACGGCCCGGACGACAACGTGATCGACGGCAATACCAGCACTCACTGGCACAGCCGCTATGCAGGTTGCAGCAACGGCACTGGCCAAGAGAACGTCCTTCAGGGCAACAACATCGAAACTTACCATCAGAATTACATTCAGCTGACCCTGCAAGAACCCACTCAACTGGTCGCCCTTCGCCAGTATCCCAGAAGTGACAGCTCGAACGGCCGCATTAGCGACTATGAGGTCAAGGTCAGCAATACCACTGACGATGACAGCGCCTTTACCACCGTTGCTACAGGACGCTTTGAAAACCAAAACGCTTGGCAAATCGCCATGTTTGACAAGGCTGTCACCGCCAAATATGTCCGGCTTTATGCCCTTGGCTCTTACGGCGGTGTTCCGGACAAAGATATGGCCATTGGCGAGTTGCGTGTCGTGACGAATCCTGACTCCGGCAAGATCGACCTCTCCGAGGCCACCATCACCGTTGAGCCCAACGAGTTTGAGTGGAAAAACGTGGGCATCCGTCCGGGCATCGGAACGGAGGGCGCAACGGTCACCGTCACCCTGCGGGGCAAAACTTTGGTGAAGGGCGTGGACTACGAGCTGGGTTACGAGAACAACAAAGACCCCGGCACGGCCTACATCTACGCCCGCGCCAAGGATACAACGAAATATCAGGGCGCGGCGGCGGCCACCTTCACCATCTTTAAGACCGACGCTAAGATCACCTCCTTCCGAACCGTCACCGTTCCCGTCCAGCCGGGCATCGACCCCACCGGCGACCTGCCCAAGACGGTCATGGCCCTCACCAACTCCGCCGACGGTCTGCCCATGGAGGTGGAGGTCACTTGGGATGACGTGCCCGCCGATTGGTACAACTTCCCCCAGAAAAAGACCCGCCCCCTCACCGGCACGGTCGATCCCGACCTGCTTTCCGATCCCTCCCTTAAGCCCACCGCCACCTTGAAGTTCGCCTACTCTCAGTCGGTGGACAGCATTTCCATGGTCACCGCCGTGGGCGTGCTCCCCTCCCTGCCCGAAATCGTCACCGTTCAGTTTGACGACGGCACCAGCGGCCGGCGCACCGTCTCCAAGTGGTACGTCAAGGACGACGCCACAAAGGCCGCTCTCACCGCCGCCGACTTTGCCGCCGAAGGCACGGTGGAGCTGGAAGGCGACATCGTAGGCATCGACCGGGTCAAGGCTTCCGCCTCTGTCCGCGTGGACACGGCCACGGAAAACCTTGACAACATCGCGTTGAACACCTCCGGCACAGGCATCCCCTTTGCTATGGCATCTTACAGTTCCAATGCCGACCCGGTCTCCCGCATCAACAACGGCCAACGAACAGGGGTCAGCACCTCCACCGGCAAGAGTATCTGGTGCGATTGGCAGAAGAACACCTACCATGACGCCCCGTGGGTGGCTGTCGCTTTGGATGGTACGCTGGATGGCAACACCTACACACCCAAACCCAAACTCATTAACAAGGTCAATATCGGCTTCCTTGAGGAAGATGAAGGAAATGATTCCCACAAGGTATCCCTTCCCGCTTCTTACAAGGTCGAATACTATACTGGCCCTGTCGGTGATTTGACCCTTGGCGACAATAAGAACGTGGTCAGTGGTTGGGCCAATAGTCCTTTGAATGACAATCGGAACTGGACTGAACTTCAACCCAACGGAACGAAGCCTTCAATTCCCAGCGATGTCAGCGAAGCCAACCACAACTATATTGAGTACACCTTTGCCCCTGTCATGGCATCCATTGTCCGTGTTGTAATGACTCCCCAAAGCGAGCAGTGGGTCGGTGTGGAGGAG
>CARXAY010000060.1:5245-7374 GCA_949093475.1 uncultured Oscillospiraceae bacterium | reverse complement strand
CTTGGGGGGCGGGACGTTTTTGACGATATCCTCCAGCACGGCGGGGATATTGATGCCCATCTTCGCCGAGATCTCCGGTGCGTCCTGCGCCGGGAGGCCGATCACGTCCTCGATCTCGTTTTTCACCCGCGCCGGGTCGGCGGCGGGGAGGTCGATCTTGTTGAGGACGGGGCGGATCTCCAGATCATGCTCCATGGCCAGATAGGTGTTGGCCAGCGTCTGGGCCTCGATGCCCTGCGCCGCGTCCACCACCAGCACCGCCCCTTCGCAGGCCGCCAGAGAGCGGGAGACCTCGTAGTTAAAGTCCACATGGCCCGGCGTGTCGATGAGGTTCAGCTCGTAGGTCTCCCCATCCTCCGCCTTGTATTGCAGGCGCACGGCGCGGGCCTTGATGGTGATGCCCCGCTCCCGCTCCAGATCCATGTTGTCCAGAAGCTGGGATTCCATCTCCCGGGCCTCCACCGCGTCGCAGGCCTCGATGAGCCGGTCGGACAGGGTAGACTTCCCGTGGTCGATGTGGGCGATGATGCTGAAATTGCGAATCTTCGATTGATCCATGGTGTTCACCTCGTCAGGTGGGTTTATGCGGCGCGCCGGGGTCGTCGCGCCCTACGCGGAGGACGTTCGGTCGTGCAATGTAGGGGCGCATAGTCACTTGCCCTGCTCCTCGCTCATGCGCTCCCGCAGATCCAGCTCGCTGTTCACCCGGCCGCCGGTGGTGTGGACGATCTGCAAAAGGGACTGGTACACGCCGGGGTACTTCGCCGCCAGCGTATCGTGGGAGAGGTCGGGGAAGGACTTCTTCTCCCGCACCGCCTGCTCCAAGGCGTCCACATAGTCGCACTCGGACAGGGTCATGTCCGCCTGCGCGATGTGGGCGTCATAGTAGCGGCCGGGCACGTCAAAAAAGTCCTCGTTCGCCCCGCTCAGGCGGTGGAAGCGGCGGAAGAGCTGGTATACCGCTGCGCCCAGATACTGGCTGGCGGCTTGGATGGCCTTTTTGCTGCCCAACTGACCCAGCAGGTCAAAGAGCAGCCCCACCGAGTTCACCAGCAGCTTCTTGCTCAAAATGGCAAGCACGTTGCCCTGCATGGCGTTGCCCCGCTCGTTGGAGGAATCGGTGAGGGTCTCCGCGTCCAAAATGGTCGTGCCGTCCCGGGACAAAGACAGCCCCAGCAGGAAGTCCGCCGAGACGTTATAGTAGCGGCAGGCCTTGGCCACAAAGGCCAGCCCCGGCTCCCGCGCCCCCTTCTCATAGTGGGAGAGCAGCGCCTGCGAAATGCCCAGATCGGCGGCCACCGCCCGCTGGCTGAGCCCCTTCTCCTGCCGGAGCAATGCCAAGGAACGACCTAACGCTTCATTCATAAATGCCACGTCCTCTCTCTAAATGATGGCAGAATACAACAGGTATATTATATGTCAAGGAATACCTTTTGTAAAGAAGAAAAGAGAGACCGCAGCCTCTCTTTTTCCCGTTTTCTTACAGCTTGCAGGGAGGAATGTCCCGAATCAATGTGCCTAACTGGGATGAAAGCCCCAAAAGGAATCCCTGCCGCAAAAAGTGCATCACCTCAAAAGACATACACTCTTGCGCGTTCTCTATGCACTTGCGCAATTCCCCAAATTGTTCTTCTCTCAACTGTTTTCCCAGCTCCGCCACCCCTGTCATGTACTTGCGAAAAGCCGCATCATACTCCGGGTCATTCATTCTCAGCTCACACTCGTCAAACGGTGCGCATTTCTTATAAAGTTCCTCCAGATCGATCTCTCCCAAAGCAAAGGTTTTCCGTGCCGTGTCCATAAATTGTCTCCTTTCCGCATTTTAGTATACTTGATTCAAGTATACCCTTGACATGATAGCACAAAATCTACTTAAAATAAACTTAAAATAAGATTATTTTGAGGTGTGCCATGCGAAACAAAGCAAACAAGCATTTGGGCTTGGAGATCGACCCGGAACTGCACGACAAACTGCGCTATATCTCCAAATACGAAGGCCGTTCCATGAATGGGCAGCTGCTTTATCTGGTGCGGCAATGCGTCAAGGAATTTGAAATTAAGGAAGGCCCTATTCCCGATGACGAAAAGGACACATAAAAGGGACGGCCAGATGGCCGTCCCTTTTATGT
>CARXAY010000060.1:0-5235 GCA_949093475.1 uncultured Oscillospiraceae bacterium | reverse complement strand
ACTGAAACTGTCCGGTGTAGAGGCGGTAATACCGGCCCTTTTCTTCCAGCAGGGCGGCGTGGTCGCCCTTTTCCTCGATCTGGCCGTTCTCGATGACCACGATGCAGTTGGAGTTTCGCACAGTGGACAGGCGGTGGGCGATGACGAACACGGTGCGCCCCTCCATCAGCGCGTCCATGCCTTTTTCGATGTGCTTTTCCGTGCGGGTGTCGATGGAGGAGGTGGCCTCGTCCAAGATCATCACCGGCGGGTCGGCCACGGCGGCGCGGGCAATGGCTAAAAGCTGCCGCTGGCCTTGGGACAGGTTCGCCCCATCTCCGGTGACCACCGTCTGGTAGCCCTGCGGCAGTCTTCGGATGAAGCTGTGGGCGTTGGCGGTCTTGGCGGCGGCGATACACTCCTCATCCGTGGCGTCCAGCCGCCCGTAGCGGATGTTGTCCATCACCGTGCCGGTAAAGAGGTGTGTATCCTGCAGCACCATCCCCAGCGAGGCGCGCAGGTCGTCCTTGGCGATGTCCCGCACGTCGATGCCGTCATAGGTGATGCGGCCGCCCTCTAACTCGTAGAAGCGGTTGATGAGGTTGGTGATGGTGGTCTTGCCCGCCCCGGTAGAGCCCACAAAGGCGATCTTCTGCCCCGGCGTGGCGTAAAGGGAGATGCCGTGGAGGATGCGTTTGCCGGGGACGTAGGAGAAGTCCACGTTCTCAAAGCGCACATCTCCCTTGAGGGACACCAGCGTCCCGTCCTCCTTTTTCCACGCCCACTCCCGGCCGGACACACGGGTGAGGTGTACCTTGCCCTCGTCCACCTCCGGAGGCGTGTCCATCACGGCAAAAATACGCTCCGCCCCCGCCAGCGCGGAGAGGACGGCGGTCATCTGCTGGGAGATCTGGTTCAACGGCTGGCCCACCTGACGGGCCAGATTGAGGTAGATGATCATGCCGCCCAGATCGAAGCCCTGAAGCACCGCAAGCACCCCGCCGAAGCAGGCGGTGAGGGCATAGCTCACATTCATCAGGTTGCCCGAGATGGGCATGATGGTGGTGGAGTAGAAGTTGGCCTTCTGGGCCGCGTCCCGGTAGGTCTCGTTGAGCCTTTGGAAGTCCGCCTTGGCCTGCTCCTCATGGGTAAAGGCCTTGACCACCTTCAGCCCCTCGATCATCTCCTGAATGTTGCCGTTGACCTCGCCCAGCGCGGCCTGCTGGGCCTGATAATATTTCCGGGACTTGCCGCCCAGCACCTTGAACACCGCCATGGTGAGGGCCAAAACGACCACCGTCACCAAAAACAGCTTCCAGTTGATGACCAGCATCATCACCACCAGCCCCACAAACATGAGGCAGCTTGAGATCATGGAGACCATGCTCTGCTCCAAGGCGGTCTGGACGTTGTCCGCGTCGTTGGTAAAGCGGCTCATCAGCTCCCCGTGGGGGTGGCGGTCGAAGTAGGAAAGGGGCAGCTTTTGGAGCTTGTCAAAGAGGTCATAGCGCAGCTTATTGACCCCCTTCTGGGCCAGCCGCACCATGACCGCGGACTGCCCGTAAGTGGCGAGACAGCCAAGCAAATAGATTCCGATCAGTTTTAAAATGGAAGATCCCAACCCTGCGTAATCGGTACAGCCCGACCAGATAAAGTCGTTGATGATGCCGCGCATGAGATACGTTCCCGCCAGATTCGTGCCCACCGAACACAAAAGGCAGGTGAGCACCAGCGCCAGCGGAAGCGGGCTTTTGGTGAGGTAGCCGATAAGGCGGCGAAGGGTCTTGCCCATGTTCTGGGGCTTCTGATAGCCCCCGCGGGGGACGCGTCCGGGCGGCATTATTCACTCACCCCTTCCTGCTGAGATTGGTAGATCTCCTGATAGATGGCGTTGTTCTCCAACAGCTCCTCATGGGTGCCCTGTCCGGCGATGTGGTCGTCCTCCAAAATGACGATCCGGTCGGCATAGCGCACCGAGGAGATGCGCTGGGCGATCATAATGACCGTCGTGCCCTTCAGGTTTTCGCGGAAGGACTTTCGGATGGCGGCCTCGGTGGCGGAGTCCACCGCCGAGGTGGAGTCGTCCAAAATGAGTACCGCGGGCTGCTTGAGCATGGCCCGGGCAATGCACAGCCGTTGCTTCTGTCCCCCGGAGAGGTTCACGCCCCCCTGATCCAGCAGGGTGTCGTACCCCTGAGGCAGGGACATGATGAAGCCGTAGGCCTGCGCGTCCTTGGCGGCCCGGTCAAGCTCCTCCTGAGTGGCGTCCGGCTTACCCCAGAGGAGGTTCTCCCGCACCGTCCCGGTAAAGAGGACGTTGTTTTGCAGCACCATCCCGATGCGGGCGCGCAGGTCGTCCAGCGGGTAGTCCCTTACGTCCACCCCGTCCAGCAAAACCTGTCCGCCGGTGGGGTCGTAAAAGCGGGGAATGAGGTTGACCAGACTGGACTTGCCCACCCCCGTGCCGCCGACGATGGCGACAAACTGCCCCGGCTCGACGGTCAGGTCGATGTCCTTGAGCACGTCGTCTCCCGTGCCTGACGCGGTGTACTTAAAGGACACCTTGCGAAGCTCCACCTTCCCCTTGGGGGCGGGGAGCTTGGCGCTTTGGGCGTTTTGGCCGTCCTGAATGTCAGGGGTGGCCTCCAGCACCTCGTTGATGCGCTGGGCGCAGGCTTGGGAGCGGGAGAGCTGAAGCAGGGTCATGGCCACCATCATCACACTCATCAAGATCTGGGAGATGTAGCCGGTAAAGGCCTGAAGGTCGCCCAGCTGGAAGCTGCCCCCCATGACCATCCGCCCGCCGAAGTAGAGCACGGCCACCAAAGCGCCGTTCATGCACAACATCATCACGGGCATAATGGCGACGATGCGAAGGCCCACGCTCAGCCCCGCTTGGGTCAGGTCGTCGTTGGCGTTCTTAAACTTTTTGCGCTCGTGGTTCTCCCGCACAAAGGCCTTCACCACCCGCACGGCCACCAAATTCTCCTGAAGGGTGTTGTTCAGGTGATCCAGCTTGGTCTGGAGGATCTCAAACAGACGGGTGCAGATTTTCATCACCACCGCGATGATCACCGTCATCACGGGGATGACCACCACCAGCACCATGGCCAGCTTGGCGTTGAGGACGATGCTCACCACCAGAGCGGTCACCAGCATCATGGGCGCGCGGATGAGCATCCGAAGGCCCATGGCCAGCATCATGGTCATCACGTTCACGTCATTGGTGATCCGGGTAATGAGGCTGGCGGAAGAAAAGCGGTCGATGTCGGCAAAGGAGAAGGTCTGCACCTTGTCGAAGAGCGCTTGCCGGAGGTTGCCGCCAAAGCCTTGGCTGGCGAAGGCCGCGGCCTTCGCCGCCCCCACGCCGCAGGCCATGGAAGCAAGGGCCAGCGCCACCATCTCCGCCCCCAGCAGGAAGATGTAACCCACGTCTCCCGCCGGGATGGCCACGTCTACGATCTCCGCCATAATGAGGGGCAGCAGCAGCTCGCAGATGACCTCCAGCACAATGAGAATGGGGGACAAGACCGCCTGCTTCTCATAGCCCTTAATGTGTTCGCGCATGAGCTTGAGCAAAGAAAAGCCTCCCTTTCACAATGGAGATTTTTTAGCATAGCGATTATTCTATTCTTTCCAATTTTTAATGTCAATGGATAAAGTGTGAACCTTTTGAAAACGGATCCTTTGCCGGAGCGCAAAAAAAGCCCGGGGAAATTGAAACAAACGTTTGACAAGCTGAAACGAATGTGCTATATTAAAAATAACATATCGTCGAATCTTACCACATACTGAAAGCGGGAGGGCTTCCTATGAAAGAATTGACCCCCAAGCAGCAGGAAATTTACGATTTTATTGTCCAATTCACGCAGGAGAACGGCTATCCTCCCTCGGTGCGGGAGATCGGGCAGGCGGTGGGGCTGAAATCCCCCTCCACCGTCCACTTCCACATCAAGGGTCTGGAGAGCGCGGGGGTGCTGACCAAGGCCGCGGGCAAGACCCGGGCCATGACCCTTCAGGAGGACGAGGACGCCGCCCACCGGGACAAGATCCCGCTGGTGGGCAACGTGGCGGCGGGCAGCCCCATTTTGGCGCAGGAGTGCGTGGAGGAATACCTCACCTACGACACCAATGGTCTGGTGGGGGAGCATTTCGCCCTCAAGGTTCGGGGGGAGTCCATGCTGGGGGCGGGCATTCTGCCCGGTGATCTGGTCATCGTCCACCAGCAGGAGGACGCCCGCAACGGGGAGATCGTGGTGGCCCTTTTGGAGGACGAGGCCACGGTCAAGACCTTGAGCCGCAAGGGTGGGCACACTTGGCTGCTGCCGGAAAATCCCGACTATGACCCCATCGACGGCGACGAGGCCCGCCTTTTGGGCAAGGTCGTGGCGGTGATCCGCCGTTATTGAACCCCTCCCCGGGAACGCATTGCAAGGAACGCCGCAAACTCTCTGAGTTTGCGGCGTTCCTTTTTCCCTCACCACCTTACCCCCTCACCACATGGTCTCCAGCAGATCGCGCAAGCGGCGGGCGGCGGCGCGGGAAGCGTCGGCCAAGGCCAAGTAGCGGTTGGCCAGCTCCGGCTCTTCCTCCGCCGCCTGCGCCCGGAGGGCGGTCTCCCGGCGGCGCTCCGCCCCCCAAAGGGCGCGCAGGGACGGGAAGAGGGGCAGGCTTTGCAGAGGCTGGAGGGAGTCGCCGGGCCAGTAGCGCACCCCGGTACGCAAAAAGTACTCCGCCGCCAAGCCGCGGGCCTGAAGCTGCTTTTCCCGGCCCAGCGCGGCCAGCGTCTCCCGCCCCCGGGCCGTCCGCCGCGCCAGCGCGCGGTAAGCCGCCCCGTCGGTGAGCAGCAGAAGCACCCACCGCTGGAGCGCCGCGCCGGTGGGGTCGACCGGCGTGGCCGCCGGAACAAGGGCCGTGTCCGGGGCGGTACACACAGGGGTGGGCTTGGGCGGCGCAGAGAGCTCCGGCGTAAGGAGCGGGGGCGCATCCGCCCGTTGACCGTCCCCGGTCACCCGATCCCACACCCGCGCAAACAGCTCCTCGTCACAGGCAAGCAGGCCAAGACCTTGATTTTCCATAAAAAAGGACGCCTCCTTCCGAAAGATGGGTTCGAGCCATCTTATGGGAAAGAGGCGTGATCGGTGAAAATCTTGTTCTTATTCCTTAGGCCGGTACACCAGTGGCAGAGCCTGCGGCACGTTTTCCACCGTGGCGGTCTGGTGGTCGCCGCCGTATTCGCCGTCCAGCGTCCACGCC
>CARXAY010000059.1 GCA_949093475.1 uncultured Oscillospiraceae bacterium | reverse complement strand
CTTTCAGGGCGGGCGGACGCCCACGGTGGTGAACCTTGCCAAGATCAACGCCGGCCAGCCCCTCACCGCCGCGGAGGTCTACGCCTCCAACGTGAACTCGGTGGTGGGCATCACCACCCAGATCACCACCAACGTCTGGGGCCAGCAGGTGGCGCAGGCCGCCAGCGGCAGCGGCTTTGTCATCACCTCCGACGGGTACATTTTGACCAACTACCACGTCATTGAGGACGCCACCTCCGTCTCCGTCCAGTTCAAAAACGGCGACAAATACCCCGCCACCATCGTGGGCGGCGAGGAGGACAACGACGTGGCCGTGCTGAAGATCGACGCCACCGGCCTGACCCCCGTGGTCATGGGCAACTCGGACGACTTGGTGGTGGGCGAAGAGGTGGTGGCCATCGGCAACCCCTTGGGGGAGATGACCTTCAGCGAGACCAGAGGGATCGTCTCCGCGTTGGATAAGCCTCTCACCATGTCCGACGGTACGGTGCTCAACGTCCTCCAGACCGACTGCGCCATCAACTCCGGCAACTCCGGCGGGCCGCTCTTCAATATGTACGGTCAGGTCATCGGCATCACCAACGCCAAGTACTCCCGCTCCTCCAATTCCAATGAGGCGTCCATCGAGGGCATCTGCTTTGCCATCCCCATCGATGACGTGAAGGATATGATCCAAGACATCATCACCCACGGCTATGTCACCGGCAAGCCCTATGTGGGGGTGACGCTGGCCACCGTCAACGCGCAGGCCGCCGCCCGGTACGGCCGGCCCGGCGGGGCGTATGTCCAGTCCATCGTCCCCGGCGCGGCCGCCGAGAAGGCGGGGCTGAAGGTGGGAGACATCATCACCGCCGTGGACGGCGAGACGGTGGACGGCTCCGCCGCCTTCATCGCCATCAAGGACAAGCACCGTGCGGGGGACACCGTGACCCTCTCCATTGACCGGGAGGCCCGCTCCATGACCCTCACCCTCACCTTTGACGAGCGCACCCCCGACGATCAGGTGGGCCAAGTGCCTGCGGAGGACGACTCGGGCAGCGGCTCGTACAATTACGGCGGGCAGTGGGGCTACCTGCCCTTCGGCTGGTGATTTTCGCAAAAAACCCATTGCAATCCTCGGATGAATCGTGTAGAATAGAAGAAACTAAGCTGCAAGGAGGCGTTCTTCTATGAAAGTTGCCCGTTTTGTGTTGAAGGTGGTCGCGCTGGCGCTGACCACGGCCGCCGCCGTGTGTACCGTGATCGCCTTTTGGGATCAGATCATGGACGGCATCGGGGCTGTGGTGAATAAGCTCCGCTCCCGCCGCCAGTATGCCGAGGGCTGCTGCATCCCCGGCGCGGAGGACGAGGATTATACGGATTGGGACGAATAAGAAGCGCGACCCGTAGACACGCAGGCGCGGATGGAGCGGCCCGCACGGCAAAAACAGGCTGGGCGCAGCCCAGCGGCATTTTGCCAAGGGCCGGGAAGCCGCGCCGCGGCGTGTCCAACGGGAGCGTGACAGCCCCAACCAACCAACCCAAAAACCGCCACCCTCCGAGGTGGCGGTTTTTCTTGCAATTTCCCGGCCGAAATGATACAATAAACTCAAATTTTTGCGTGCGGGGCGCAGCGGCGCTCCGTCAGAGCCGAGGGAAACGACATGAAATACGACAGCTGGGCCGTCGCCCCCGCGCAGGGGCGGCCCTTGGACGGCGTGGGCGAGCTGGTGGGCCGGGTGCTGGCCGCCCGGGGCATCGTGGGGGAGGAGGCGGCGCGGGAATTCCTGCGCTGCGACCCCGGACTCTTCCAAGACCCCATGAAAATGAAGGATATGGACAAGGCGGCGGCCCGGCTGGAGCGGGCCATTGCCGACGGAGAGACCATCGCGGTCTACGGCGACTACGACGTGGACGGCGTGACCGCGACCTGCCTTCTTTACGACTTTTTCCGCCGCCGGGGAGCGAAAGCGCTGTGGCACATCCCCCGCCGTCTGGAGGACGGCTACGGCCTCAACCGCAGCGGGCTGGACGCCCTGAAGGAGCAGGGGGCGCAGGTGGTGGTGACGGTGGACTGCGGCATCACCGCCGTGGACGAGGTGGAGTACGCCAAAAGCCTTGGGCTGGACGTGATCGTCACCGACCACCACGCCTGCAAGGAGGTTTTGCCCGGCGCGCTGGCGGTGGTCGACCCCCACCGCCCGGACTGTACTTACCCCTTCAAGGGGCTGGCGGGGGTGGGCGTGGCTCTCAAGCTGGCCATGGCGCTGGGCGCGGACTGGAAGACCTATGTGGATCTGGCCGCGCTGGGCACGGTGGCGGACGTGATGCCCCTCACCGGGGAAAACCGCGCCATTGTCCATCAGGGGCTTGCGGCCATCAACACCTCGCCGCGGCCCGGCATCCGCGCCCTCTTGGACGCGGCGGGGGCGGAGGATCGGGCCACCGCCGTAACGCTGGGCTACACCTTAGCCCCCCGGCTCAACGCCGCAGGCCGTCTGGGAGTCACCGAGATCTCCGTGGCCCTTCTCCTCAGCCCCACCTATCTGGAGGCCCAGTCTCTGGCGGAGGAGCTGTGCGAGCTGAACCACCGGCGGCAGGCGCTGGAGGGAGAGATCTTCCGGGTCTGCGCGGCCCGGGCGGAGGAGGAAGCGGCGGAGGACGCCGCCATCGTTCTGGCCGGGGAGGGCTGGCATCAGGGCGTGGTGGGCATCGTGGCCTCCCGTCTGGCCGAGCGGCTGCACCGCCCGGCCTTTATGATCGCCGTGGACACGGTGCATGGCGTGCGGATGGGTAAGGGTTCGTGCCGCAGCTACGGCGGCGTGTGCCTGTTCGACGCGCTGGAGAGCTGCGCCGATCTTTTGGAGGGCTTTGGCGGCCACGCCATGGCGGCGGGCTTTACCGTCCGGGAGGAGAACATCCCCGCCCTGCGGCGGCGGCTGTGCCAATGGGTGGCGGCCCACCGGACGGAGGGGGCGGAGAGCGTCCTCACCGTGGACGTGGAGCTGCCCGACACCCGCCTGCTCAACGTAGAGGAGGTGGAGGGGCTGGACATCTTAGAGCCCTTTGGCGCGGGGAATCCAAAGCCCGTGTTTTTGCTGCCCCGTGCCAGCGTCATCGCCATGGACGAGGTGGGGGCGGAGGGCAAGCATATGCGCCTGCGCCTGAGAAGCCGGGACGACCGGCTGGCGGCGATCTTTTTCTCCTACCCCAAGGAGGAGTGGGCCTACCGTCTGGGCGACCGGGTGGACGTGGCCTTCTCCCCCCAGATCAACAGCTACCACGGCAAAAAGAGCGTTCAGCTCGTCCTTCAGGACGTGCGGGATGTGGCCGAGCTTCTCTGCGAGCGGCAGCTCTATCAAAAATTCCGCGAGGGGGAGGCCCTGACCCCCCGGGAGGCCCGCGCTCTGATCCCCACCCGCTCGGAGTTTGAGGCCCTGTGGCGGTATCTGCGCGCGGAAGCCCCCTTGTGGATGGAATCTGCGGCGCACCTTTCCTATCGGCTGGCCCAGACTATGGAGCTTCAGGAGAGCTTGGGGCGCACCATGGTGGGGCTGGAGGTCTTTGCCGAGCGGGGACTGCTGACGGTGGAAGCCGCCGCCAAGGACTGCTTTAACGTCATCCTGCGGCCCAAAGGGCCGAAGGTAGAGCTGGAGGAAAGCCCCATTTTAGCGGCGCTGAACCAGTGGGCCGCCGAAGGCTGAAGGAGGGAGAAGGATGGATCCTATTTTGGCACAATTTGAAGGTCTGGTGGAACAGATCCGAAAAAACAACCGGGGCGCGAATTTAGAGCGGGTGCGCGAGGCGTTCCGCTATGCCGACGCCCAGCACGCCGGACAGGTACGCAAGTCGGGAGAGCCGTACATCACCCACCCCCTCCATGTGGCGTCCATTGTGGCGGAGCTGGAGCTGGACACCGACTCCATCGTCGCCGCCCTGCTCCACGACTGCATTGAGGACACCGGCTCGACCCATGAGGACATCGCCAAGCTCTTTGGGGAGACGGTGGCCGGGCTGGTGGAGGGAGTGACCAAGCTCACCCGCGTGCAGTACGTCACCAAGGAAGAGGAGCAGATGGAGAACCTCCGCAAGATGCTCATGGCCATGTCCCAAGACGTGCGGGTCATTCTCATCAAAATTTGCGACCGCCTCCACAATATGCGTACCCTCCAGTTCCAGCCCCCGAAAAAACAGCGGGAAAAGGCGCTGGAGACCATGGAAATTTACGCCCCCATCGCCCACCGCCTCGGAATGCAGCGGGTGAAGTGGGAGCTGGAGGACTTGGCCCTCCAATACCTCGATCCCATCGGGTATAAGGAGATCGAGCAGGATCTGGCGGCGAAATCCTCCGCCCACGAGGAGTTCATGGCCTCCGTCCAAAAGCGCATCAACGACCGTCTGGCCGCCGAGGGCATCAACGCCACCGCCTACGGCCGGGTGAAGCACATCTATTCCATCTACCGCAAGATGTACACCCAGAACAAGACCATGGACGAGATCTTTGACCTCTACGCCTTCCGGGTCATCGTGGACGACATCCCAAACTGCTACAACGTTCTGGGCTGTATCCACGACCTCTTCAAGCCCGTTCTGGGCCGGTTCAAGGACTATATCGGTACGCCAAAGCCCAACGGCTACCAGTCCCTCCACACCACCGTCATCGGCCGGGAGGGGATCCCCTTTGAGGTGCAGATCCGCACCCAAGAGATGCACCACACCGCCGAATACGGCGTCGCCGCCCACTGGAAGTACAAGCAGGGGCTGGCCAACGGCTCGCTGGGCAGCGAGGAGACCTTTGAGTGGGTGCGCAAGCTGCTGGAGAGCCAGCAGGATACCGACGCGGAGGAGTTCGTCCGCAGCCTGAAGGTGGATCTGTTTGCCGACGAGGTGTTTGTCTTTACCCCGCAGGGGGACGTGAAGAGCCTGCCCGCCGGGGCGAACCCCATTGACTTTGCCTACTCCATCCACTCCGCCATCGGCAACAAAATGACCGGGGCGAAGATCAACGGCCGCATCGTGCCCTTTGACACCCCCCTCCAAAACGGCGACATTGTGGAGATCATCACCTCCAAAAACGCCCACGGCCCAAGCCGGGGCTGGGTAAAGCTGTGCAAATCCAACGAGGCCCGCAACAAGATCCGCCAGTGGTTCAAGAAGGAACGGCGGGAGGAGAACATCGCCACGGGCAAGGTGATGCTGGAAAATGAGCTGCGCCGCCTCGGCATCCCCGTGGCCGACGTGGTCAGCGAGGAAAACCTGCCCCACATTCTGAAAAAGGTCGGCTCCGGCTCGTGGGACGACCTGTGCGCCGCCATCGGCTACGGCGGCATGACCGCCGTGAAGGCGGGGGGACGCATCAAGGACGAGCTGGCCCGTCTGGGCAAGCTCCAAGGGGCAAAAGCCCCCGCTCCCCTTCCCCAGCAGGGAGGGATGATCTACCCCGGCGGGGTGGGCGGAGGAGGAAACATTCCCGGCCTGCAAAAAGCCCCCAAGCACACCGAAAGCGGCATCGTGGTGGAGGGGCTGGGCAACTGCATGGTGAAGTTCGCCAAGTGCTGCACCCCCGTGCCCGGCGACCCGGTCATCGGGTTCATTACGAGGGGCTACGGCGTGTCCGTCCACCGGGCGGACTGCCCCAACGCCCAGTTTGACCACACCGACGCGCAGGTGGCGGGCCGGTGGGTGAACGTGGCTTGGGTGGAGGGCGATCTGGAGAGCTACCGCACCGCCTTGGAGCTGACCGCCGTTGACCGGGACGGTCTGGCGCTGGACGTGGCCACCGTTCTGTCCACCTTGAAGGTAAAGGTGAGCGGCCTTTCCGCCCGGAGCATGGAGGACGCCACCGCCGTGGTGATGGTGGAGTTAGAGGTGAAGGACAAGACCCAGCTCCAGCAGGTGACCCACAAGCTGGGCCAGATCCACGGCGTCAGCACGGTAAAGCGGGTGACGGGATGAGAAAAAGAGACCGAGAGCCCCTTCTGGGCGTGCTGGGCGGCATGGGCCCGGAGGCCACGCAGCTCTTTTACGCCCGGCTCGTCCGCCGCACCAAGGCCGCCCGGGATCAGGAGCATATCCCCGTGCTGATCTACGGCGATTGCGCCGTTCCCGACCGCACCGCCGCCATTTTGTGCGGGGACACCGCCGCGGTGGAGGCCCGGCTGGTGGCCGACGCGAAGATTTTGGAGGGGGCGGGGTGTACCTGCCTTGCCATGACCTGCAACACCGCCCATCACTTTGCCCCTGCCATTCAGGCCGCGGTGTCCATCCCCTTTTTGCATATGCCCGATCTGGCCGTCCGCCGGGCAAAGGCGGCGGGGGTGCAAAAGCTGGCGCTGCTGGGCACGCAGGGGGCGATGGAGGCGGGGATCTATCAGGACATTTGTGCCCAAGAGAGGGTGGAGGGCTGGACGCCGGACAAGGAGACCCAAGCCCTCCTCACCACTCTCATCTATGACCAGATCAAGGCCGGGCAGCGGGGAGACGAAGCCCTCTTTGCCAAGATCGACGCCGCCGTTCGGAGGGCGGGGTGCGACGGGGCGGTGCTGGGCTGCACCGAGCTGTCCGTCTACCGGGCGCACCACCCCCTCGACGGCAGATATATCGACGCCATGGAGGTGCTGGCGGAGGAATGTGTCCTCGCCTGCGGCAAGGAGCTGACGGAGGACGCGCCATGACGGAGTATACCTATGTGATCCCCACCCTTTTCGGGCTGGAGGGGGTGGCGGCGCAGGAGTGTAAGCGCTTGGGCCTTTCCAATGTCCGCTCGGAGGACGGGCGGGTGCTGTGCGAGGGGGACATTGCCCAGCTCCCCCGGCTCGATCTCAACCTGCGTACCGGCGAGCGGGTCATCGTGCTGCTGGGCCGCTTCCCGGCGGACACCTTCGACGCCCTGTTTGAAGGGGTCGCCGCCCTTCCTTGGGAGGAGTTGATCCCCCGGGACGGGAAATTTCCCGTGCGCTGTCAATGCGTGGGGTCGCAGCTCCACGCGGAGGTGACCTGCGGCAACGTGGTGAAAAAGGCCGTGGCCAAGCGGCTGGGCGGCGTGTATGGGCTGACCACCCTCCCGGAGACGGGGGCGGACTACTCCGTGCGCTGCCTGATCTTAAAGGACACGGTGACCATCGGCGTGGATACCAGCGGGCCGTCCCTCCACAAGCGCGGCTACCGGGCGCTGAACACCGGTGCGCCCCTTCGGGAGACGCTGGCGGCAGCCATGGTGCTTCTCTCCCGCTACCGGGGCAAGGGGATCTTGGCCGACCCCTTCTGCGGCAGCGGGACGATCCCCATTGAGGCCGCCATGATCGCCAAAAACCGCGCGCCGGGGCTGAACCGGGCCTTTCCCGCCCAAAAATGGGCTATCGTACCTCAAACAGCGTGGCTGGACGCCGCCGACGAGGCCATGGACAAGGAATATCACGGGAAATATGAAATA
>CARXAY010000058.1 GCA_949093475.1 uncultured Oscillospiraceae bacterium | reverse complement strand
AAACAAGTGTTATTGAAATTTGGAAAAAAAGGATTCCATGGCTTTTGTTTTTAATGATTTCGGCAACCTTTACGGGGAAGATCATTGCTTCTTTTGAAGATGCTTTAAGCGTTTATGTGGTGCTGACCACCTTTATCCCCATGCTGATGGATACCGGCGGCAACGCCGGCGGGCAGGCCAGCGTGACGCTGATCCGTTCCATGTCCTTGGGAGACGTAGAGTTCCGCGATATCTTCAAGGTCATCTGGAAGGAGCTGCGGGTGTCTCTCCTGTGCGCTCTCACTCTGGGGGTCGTGGTGTTTGCCAAGGTCATCTTCATCGACCAAAAAGGGCCGATGGTGGCCTTGGTGGTGGCGGTGTCCATCGTCCTCACCATTGTCATCGCCAAGTTGGTGGGCTGTACGCTGCCCATGCTGGCCAAGCGGCTGGGCTTCGACCCCGCCGTGATGGCCTCCCCCTTTATCACTACGGTGGTAGATGCGTTGTCTCTGCTGGTCTATTTCGCAGTGGCGACCCATTTGCTCAATTTGTAAGCAAACGTCCAAAGAAGGAAAGGAGTTTTTCCCATGAACGAGAATGAAATGAACCCCCAGCCCCAGCTCGAACCTCAGCTGGTGGAGCGCAGCGGCGAGACCTTGAGCCGCTACACCGCCCAAGCCTTTTTGTGGATGGCCCTCGGATTGCTGGTCACCTTCGGCGTCAGCATCGTGGGCTACGTCACCCTGCTGCCCCTCTACATTTTGGCGATCAACGAGTACGCTTTGATCGTCCTCACCGTTTTGGAGCTAATCGTGGTGATCGTCCTCTCCGCTAAGCTCCACTCCATGCCCATCGGCGCGGCGCGGGCGCTGTTTTTGGTCTACGCGCTGCTCAACGGCGTGGTGTTCTCCACCTACTTTTTCCTCTTTGAACTCTCCAGCATGGTGCTTGCCTTTGGCGCGGCGGCCCTTTACTTCGGCGTGATGGCTGCGGTGGGCTACTTTGCCAAGGTGGACTTCTCCCGCATCCGCAACCTCCTGTTCGGCGGACTGATCTTCCTTGTGGTGTTCGGCCTGCTGTCCATGTTCATCCCCGCGCTGGCTATGTTTGACCGCATCGTATGCCTCGCCGGCATCGCCATCTTCATGCTCTACACCGCTTACGACACCCAGAAGATCAAGGCCTTCTACTACGGCTTCCAAGGGGACGACGCCATGCTGGCCAAGGCGTCCATCATCTCCGCGCTGAACCTCTATCTGGACTTCATCAACCTGTTCCTCTACCTCCTGCGCTTTTTGGGGAAGCGGAAGAACTGAACATAAGGCGCACAAAAAAGCGGACGCCGGCGGCGTCCGCTTTTTTTGCACATTTCTCACTCCAACACTGCCCCTCTTGCGGCGGAACTGACCAGCTTGGCGTAGCGGGCCAGATAGCCGGTGGTGACGGCGGGGGGCTTGGGCGTCCACTTGGCCTTTCTCTCGGCCAAGGTGCGGTCATCCACCAGAAGGTCGATCCTGCAATTGGGGATGTCGACGGCGATCTGATCCCCCTCCTCCACAAAGGCAATGGGGCCGCCCTGCGCGGCCTCCGGGCAGACGTGGCCGATGGACGCGCCCCGGGTCGCGCCGGAGAAGCGGCCGTCGGTGATGAGGGCCACTTCCCTGTCCAGCCCCATGCCCGCGATGGCGGAGGTGGGGTTGAGCATCTCCCGCATCCCCGGCCCGCCCTTCGGGCCTTCATAGCGGATGACCACCACGTCCCCGGCCTTGATCTTGCCCTCGTAAATGGCGGCGATGGCGTCCTCCTCGCTGTCAAAGACCCGGGCCGGGCCGGTGTGAGTCATCATCTCCTCCGCCACGGCGGACTGCTTCACCACGCAGCCCTCCGGGGCAAGAGAGCCTTTCAGCACGGCGATGCCGCCATAGTTGGAGAAGGGCTTGTCGATGGGGCGGATGATGCTCTCGTCCCGGTTGACCACGTTCTCCAGATTTTCCGCAATGGTCTTGCCCGTCACGGTCATCAGGGAGGTGTCCAGAAGGTTTTTCTTGGTCAGTTCTTTCATCACGGCCCACACGCCGCCCGCGCCCTCCAGATCCTCCATGAACGTGTCCCCCGCCGGGGCAAGGTGGCAGAGGTTGGGGGTTTTGCGGGAGATCTCGTTGGCCATGTCCAGATCCAGCTCTACGCCGCACTCATGGGCGATGGCGGGGAGGTGGAGCATGGAGTTGGTGGAGCAGCCCAGCGCCATGTCAATGGTCTCGGCGTTGTGGAAAGCGGCGGCGGTCATAATGTCACGGGGGCGGATGTCCCGCTTCACCAGCTCCATGATCTGCATCCCCGTGTGCTTGGCAAGGCGCAGGCGGTGCGACCACACCGCCGGGATGGTGCCGTTGCCCCGGAGGGCCATGCCCAGCGCTTCGGTGAGGCAGTTCATGGAATTGGCGGTATACATTCCCGAGCAAGAGCCGCAGGAGGGACAGGCGTTCTCCTCAAAATCCTCCACCCCTGCCTCGTCTAACTTCCCCGCCTTATAAGCGCCCACGGCCTCAAACATATGGGAGAGGCAGGAGCGGCGGCCGTCCGCCAGCTTTCCCGCCAGCATCGGCCCGCCGGAGCAGAAGATGGTGGGTACGTTCACCCGCGCCGCGGCCATAAGAAGGCCGGGGACGTTCTTGTCGCAGTTGGGGATCATCACCAGACCGTCAAACTGGTGGGCCATGGCCATGGCCTCGGTGGAGTCGGCGATAAGGTCGCGGGTCACCAGAGAGTACTTCATCCCGATGTGGCCCATGGCGATGCCGTCACACACGGCAATGGCGGGGAACTCCACCGGCGTGCCTCCGGCGGCGCGGACGCCCGCCTTCACCGCCTCGGCGATCTTGTCCAGATTCATGTGGCCGGGGACGATCTCGTTGTAGGAGCAGACCACCCCGATGAGCGGCCGCTCCAGCTCCTCCTTGGTGTAGCCCAGTGCATAGAACAAGGAGCGGTTGGGGGCGCGCTCCACGCCCTGCTTCACGTTTTCGCTTCTCATGGAAACTCCTCCTTACTGCGCGTTGGAAATATCCGTACCAAAATACTTCTGGGAGAGCTGAGAAAGCGTCCCGTCCGACCCCAGCTCGCCGATGGCCTTGTCAATGGCTTCCCGGAGGGCGCGGGTCTCCTCCCCCTTCCGCATGGGAATGGCGACGCTGTCCGCGGCCGAAGCCAGACAGGCGATCTTCAGATCCGCCTCGGGGTGCTGGGCCATGTAGTCGTAATAGGTCACCTCAGCGTTGAGGGTTGCGTCGATGCGCCCGGAGTACAACAGCTCAAAGGTGGCCGCCAGATCGTCCACCCCGGTGACTTCCGCACCATAGGAGCGGGCGGTCGCGGCATAGGTGGAGGAAATGGTGTTGGCGGTCTTTTTGCCCTCCAGATCCTCCATCTTGGCGATGGAATCATTGTCCCCCTTAACGATGACCGCCATGCGGTCATAGGCGTAGGGAGTGGAGAAATCATACTTTTCCGCCCGGTCAGGGGTGACGTTCACGCCGTTGACCATGATGTCGTACCGGCCCGCGTCCAGTCCGCCCAGAAGGCCGTCCCACTCGCCGGTGACAAAGCTGGCCTCCACGCCCAGCTTTTCGGCAATGGCCTCGGCCACCTCCACGTCGTAGCCCACCAGATCGCCGTCCTCATTCACATACGTCCACGGCGCCCACGTTCCCTCCATGGCGACCACGATCTCGCCCCGCCGCTGAATGTCCGCCAGCAGGTCGTCCTTCTTCCCTCCGCTGCACCCGGCCAGCAGGGCCACGCACAGGGCAGAGGCGGCCATTGCCGCCAAAAAACGTCTCAGATTCATTGCAATCGCTCCTTTTTATTCCTTTGTTCCCATGTACCGCTCTATAAAACGCTCCACTGCGGCCCAGTATCTCTCCGGGTCTTCCCAGCTCGCTTCGCCGTGACCCGCGCCGGGGATGGAGAGCTTTTCCTTTTCCGGGCCGGCGCAGGCTTCGTACACCACGTCCAGCATGGCGTAAGGCACGAAGGTGTCCTCTTCCCCGTGGATAAACAGCATGGGCAAGGCGGTCTTTTTCAGCTGCTCCACCGCTGACGCCTCCTTGAAGCCCCATCCGGCCCGTATCTGGGTCACCATGCTGGCGGCGTTCAGCACCGGGAAGGTGGGCAGGCCAAACATTTCCCTCAGCTGCCCGGCAAACTCGTCCCAAACGGAGGAGTAGCCGCAGTCCTCGACGACGCACTTCACACGAGGAGAAAGATCGGCCTCCCCGGCGGTCATCATCACCGTCGCGCCCCCCATGGACACGCCAAACAACACGATCTCCGCCTGGGGGTCTTGCTCTACGAGCGTATCCACCCATGCCACGATGTCCCGCCGTTCCAGCCAGCCCATGCTCACATACGCCCCCTCGCTGCGCTCATGGGCGCGGGCGGCGGGGGCTAAGATGTTGAAGTCCATCTCATAAAACTTGGCGGCATAGTAGCCTCCAAACTGAGGCGCGCTGCCGTAGCCGTGGCAGATCACGGCGTATTTGTGGCTTCCTTCTTTGGGCAGGTAGAGGGCATGGAGCTTCAGCCCATCGTGGCTGGTGAGCCAGCGATCCTCGCTCGCGCCGTCAAACCACGCGCTGTCCCCCTCCAGCGTCCACTCCTGATCTCCGTTACGGGGATCAAGGGCATAGTGGAAGAGATAGTTTCCCGCAAGGAACAGCCCAACGGCCGCCAGCGCCAGCAGAACAGCCAGCGCAGCCAACGCGATCTTCCAGCCCCTTCTCATCGGATGCCTCCCCCTGTCATGGCGCTCGTTCCACCGTTTGGAGGAACGCCTTGACCCGTTCCTCTCTTGGGTTGTCAAAAAAGTCCTTGGCCGGGGCGGTCTCCACCACCGAGCCGTCCTCCATGAAGACCACCTTGGTGGACACGTTCCGGGCGAAGTTCATCTCGTGGGTGACCACCAGCATGGTCATTCCCTCCTCCGCCAGCTTCCGCATCACCGCCAGCACCTCGCCGATCAGCTCCGGGTCAAGGGCGGAGGTGGGCTCGTCAAAATAGATGATCTCCGGGTCGGTGGCGAGGGCGCGGGCAATGGCCGCGCGCTGCTGCTGTCCCCCGGAAAGCTGGGCCGGATAGTGGTCTTTCCGATCCAGAAGCCCCACCCGCTCCAAGGCCCGCTCCGCCTTGGCGCGCGCCTCCTCCTTGGGCATTTTCCGGGCGGTGACCAACCCCTCCATCACGTTTTCCAGCGCTGTTTTGTTCAAAAACAGGTTGTAATTCTGAAACACGAAGGCCGTTTTCCGGCGCAGGCGCAGAATGTCCTTCTTATTCATGCGGGCAAGGTCGAATTTCTCGCCGTCAAAGACAAGCGTCCCGCTGTCCGCCCGCTCCAAAAAGTTCATGCACCGAAGAAGGGTGGTCTTGCCCGAACCGCTCGGCCCGAGGATGGCGACCACGTCCCCCTGCTCCACGTTGAGGTCGATGCCCTTCAAGACCTCCAGCGTTCCAAACCGCTTTTCGACCCCTTTCACATTCAGCATCATGCCGCCGCCTCCTTTCTCTCGTAGGCGGACAGCTTTCTCTCCCCCCAGCTCTGGAGCTTGGTGAGCACCGTGCAGAACATTAGGTAGATGACCGCCGTCTCCAGATAGAGGGCCAGCGGTTCATAGTAGATGGCGTTGATCTGCTTGGTGACCATCATCATCTCGGTCACCGTCACCACCGACACCAAGGAGGTGTCCTTCAGCATGGCGATGAGAGAGTTCGCCAGCGAGGGAAAGGCCGTCCGCAGGGCCTGGGGCAGCACGATGCGGCGGATGACCTGAAGATAGCTCATGCCCACGCAGTATCCCGCCTCCAGCTGCCCGGCCGGAACGGACTCCAGCGCGGCGCGGATGATCTCGGCGGCGTACGCCCCCTCGTTGACGGAGAACACCAAAATGGCAGCGGTAAAGGGCTCAATGACCACCCCCACATGGGGCAGGCCGAAAAAGACCACGAAGAGCTGCACCAACAGGGGCGTGCCTCGGATGACCCAGATGTAAAAGCGGCAGACCTGCTTGAGGCCCTTAATGTCCGCAAACTGCACCAGCGCCACCGCCACGGCGATGACCATCGCCAGAGAGAAGGAAATGACGGTCAGGGGAATGGTGCGGGTGAGGCCGGGGATCAGAATTTTCGGAAAGGAATCCACCAAGATTCCCAAAAGACGCTGATTCAAGTGCTGTTTCCCACCTTAATGTTACAGATTCTCAAAATTCATGCTGAGCGTCCACGTTTTGCTTTCGCCGGGGGCGAGCAGAACCGTGCCGGGCCGCTCCATCAGGTCGTGGCTCGCGCCGATGTAGCCGCTCCACGGCTCAACGCACACAAAGCCCGGAATGCCCGGCTTGCTCCAGAGGAGGGTAGTAAACCATCCCTTGTTGTCCACCTCGATGTACTTTCCCGTGGGGACGTGTTCCAGACGCGCCCAGTCGCCGCCGCCGTAGATGTCCATGGAGTCGTCGTCAAACGCGCTGCGCTCCATGGGGATCACCTTGCCGCTTGCAAAGCGCACCACATACTCCTCGATGTCGCTCCCCTCCACAAAGGGGCAGTTGAACGCCGGGTGGAAGCCCATCTGGGTGGGCATGGGCCGATCCGAGCGGTTGGTGGCAGTGCAGACGGTGAGGGCCTTCTTCCCCTCCACCTTGTGGGTGGTGCGGAAGGTAAAGGCCCAAGGCCACACCTCGTCCCCCTCGTGATCCATGCGGAAGGTCATCTCGCTGCCGCTCCGGGCCTCCAGCTCATGGTTTGCCTCGCGGGCAAGTCCGTGGCGGACGGAGGAGTGATGGCGCACGCCGTCCAGCTCATATTCGCCGTCCTGAAGCATCCCGCACCACGGGAAGCACAGCGGGGCATGACCGGCCCACACCTTCGGATCGCCGCCCCAGATCAGCTCCTTGCCCTCTGCGGTGCGAATGGCCATCAGCTGCGCGCCCTCGGTGGCCGCCGTCAACGTCAGGCAGGCATTTTGAATGGTATATTCCATGGCGTTTTCCCTCCTTGAATCGTTCCTGTGGAAATACATATCCTACATTGTACCACTCCGCCGTTTTTTTGACAACACCTTCCTGTCTCCCCTTGACTTCCCCGTTCCACCTTTGTTACAATGAATCACCAAACACACCGTCCGCACTTGGGAAAGGAGGCTCTGCCATGGCGCGCCGCGACGGGTTTTCATCCTATCATCCTCTGGTCAATTTTCTCTTTTTTGCGCTGGTGATCGCCTTTTCCATGTTCCTGATGCACCCCGTCTGCCTTGCCGTCTCCTTTTTCTGCGCCGCCGCCTATGCCCTGTGTCTGAACGGCAGAAAGGCCCTGCGGCTTCAGCTCCGCTTCTTGCTGCCCACCCTTTTCTTCACCGCCGTCCTCAACCCCGCCTTCAACCATAGGGGGGTCACCGTCCTCGCCCATCTGCCCTCGGGAAGCCCTCTGACGCTGGAGAGCGTTCTCTATGGG
>CARXAY010000057.1 GCA_949093475.1 uncultured Oscillospiraceae bacterium | reverse complement strand
GGGGAGATGATCTGGATTTCGTCGTGCGCCGCGACGGGAAAAAGGTGACCTTAAAGGGCTGTCATATGCCGCCGTTTCAGACCGATGACGGCTATAAGCGCGGGATCCGCTTGGCACAGTATCCTCTTACTCCGGGAAATATCCTGCGTCAGGGCTGGGGAGACAGCATTGATACCGTGCGCCTCGTCTGGCTCAGTCTGGGTGACCTGTTCTCCGGCGCAGTGGGGATACGGGAGATGTCGGGGCCAGTGGGCATTGTGGATATGATGGGTCAGACGGTGCAACACTCTGAAAGCGTTGGTCTTGCGGCCTACAACATCTTCTATCTGGTGGCATTTATTGCCGTCAATCTGGCGGTGATGAACCTGCTGCCCATTCCGGCGCTGGACGGCGGACGTATTTTCTTCCTGATCGTCAATCTGATCTATACCGCCATCACCAAACGGGAGCTGAATCCAAAATATGAGGGTGTGGTCAACACCATTTGTTTTGTGGCCCTTCTGGGGCTGATGGTGGTGGTTGCGGCCAGCGATGTTCTAAAACTTTTTGGGCGGTGAAGCTATGACCAAACAGATCAAAGTAGGAGGTGTCCCCGTCGGAGGAGGCGCACCTGTGACCATCCAGTCTATGACCAATACTAAGACCCACGACGTGGAAGCGACCGTGGAGCAGATCCGCCGTCTGGAGGCCGCCGGGTGTGAGATCGTCCGGGTGGCAGTACCGGATGAAGCCGCCGCCCGTGCCATCGGCGACATCAAGGAGCGCATCAACCTCCCGCTGGTGGTGGATATCCATTTTGACTACAAGCTGGCGCTGACCTGCATTGCCGCGGGGTGCGACAAGGTGCGCATCAATCCCGGCAACATCGGCGGGGAAGACCGGGTAAAAATGGTAGCGGACGCCTGCCGCGTCAAGGGCGTCCCGATCCGCATCGGAGTCAACGGCGGCTCGCTGGAAAAGCCCTTGCTGGCCAAGTACGGCGGTGTGACGGCGCAAGCGCTGGTGGAGAGCGCTATGGGCCACATCCGCCTGTTGGAAAAGTTTGATTTCGACCAGATCTGCGTTTCTATGAAGTCCTCCTCAGTGCCGGTGACTATGGCTGCCTACCGTCTGTTCTCTCAGCAGAGCGACTATCCCTTACACCTTGGGGTCACCGAGGCGGGAACGCCGAAAATGGGTGTGCTGAAGTCCGCTATTGGCATCGGCGGCTTGCTGGCCCAAGGAATCGGCGACACCTTCCGGGTCACCCTCACTGCCGACCCGGTCGAGGAGATTTATACCGCCCGCGACATTCTCAAGGCCGCAGGTCTTCGCAAGGATGGCCCGGAGCTGATTTCCTGCCCCACCTGCGGGCGCACACGGGTCAACCTGATTGAGATGGCCAAGGAAGTGGAGCAGCGTTTAGAAGGTATTTCCAAGCCAATCACCGTGGCTGTCATGGGATGCGTCGTCAACGGCCCGGGCGAGGCCTCCGCCGCCGATGTTGGGATCGCAGGCGGCGATGGCGTAGGCCTGCTGTTTCGCAAGGGCGAAATCGTCAAAAAAGTGCCTCAGGAACAATTGGTAGACGAGCTGTTTGAACTGATCAAGACACTGTAAGGAGAGAGACGCGTGTCCGAACATAAGAAGATACCCTTTTTTGTTGCATTTTCCGCATACATACCCAATGTACCACAATTGTGCGCCAGACTGGCGGACTGTTATGTTCTGCAGATCGCTTCTTCCGGTCAGGCGGGGAGTATTCAAGTCACCATTGAGGCCGATCCGCCGCTGTCCCAAAGCGAATGTCAAACGGTCGAAAACGAACTGGGCGTGATCTACGGTGGCGCGGTGCATATCATTCAGCCTATTCCCACCATCTCCACCGACACTCAGGTCGCGCTGTCCGGTGAGCGCGACCCGGCAGTGCTGGTGGAACTGCTCCGCAAGGAGATGGGCAAGGTGTTCGCCCCCGCCCGCGGCCTGCTGGCCGGGGCTACCGGGTCATTGGAGGGGGAGACCTTCACGGTGGCCCTGATGAACGGCTGTCAGGAGCTTTTGGAGACCCACATTCACACTGCGTTGAAGCCGTTGCAGAATGCCATCGGTCACCCGGTGCGTTTGCGGTTCACCTCCGTTTCCGCGTCAAAACCCCAAAGGGCCGCCCATACGACCCTTTTGGGAGAGGCTGAGGGGCAGCGCTTGGCCGCCATGAAAGCCTGCCGCAGCACCTCCCCCAAAGCCCAAAAGGGCAAAAGCAAGAGTGATGTCATGTTTGGCAAGGTATCCTTAAAGAACACCACTCCCATTTCGGAGTTGACACTGGACTTAGGCACTGTTTTGGTGGAAGGCGACGTGTTTTCCATCGACCACAAGGATCTTCGTAACCGTTCGGACAAGGTGATCCGTTTTGACCTCACCGACTATACAAGCTCCATCCGCGTCACGCAGTTCATGCGGGAGGAGGAATATAAACCCATCCTCAAAAATCTGAAAATCGGCCAGCATCTTTTGGTTCAGGGACGGCTGACCATGGATCGTTTTGAAAATGACATGGTGCTGCAGCCCACCGGGATCGCCTACGGCGAAAAAAACGTCCGAAAAGACGTTGCAGAAGGGGAGAAGCGTGTAGAACTGCACCTCCACACCCGTATGTCCGCTATGGACGCTCTTACCGACACTGCCACGGCGGTGAAGCGCGCCTTGAGCTGGGGACATCGGGCCATTGCCATTACCGATCACGGCGTTGCTCATTCCTTTCCCGATGCCGACCACGCCGCCGCCAAAGAGAACATCAAGATCCTATATGGTGTGGAGGCCTATTTCCGCAATGACGTGGACAGCACTGTGGCGGTACACGGCAAGGCGGACATCCCTATCACCGGGGAATATGTGGTGTTTGACATCGAGACCACCGGGTTTGATCCGCGGCGGGAAGCCATTATCGAAATTGGTGCGGTGTTGGTCAAGGATGGCATGATCCAGCCGGAGCGGTTTTCCACCTTTGCCGATCCCAAGCGGCCGCTCAGCCCCAAAATCGTTTCCCTCACCGGCATTACAGACGATATGCTTATCGGTGCGCCGGATCAGGACGCCGCCGTGGGCGCTTTTCTGGATTTTGCCGGAGGCCGTCCCTTGGTGGCGCACAACGCCGATTTTGACATTAGCTTTATCCGTCAGGCCGCCCTTCGCATGGGAGTTCCCTTTGAGCCGACCACAGTGGATACCCTCTCTCTGGCCCGGCGGCTCTATCCCACCTTGCACAACCACAAGCTGGACACTGTGGCCGGGCATCTTCGGCTGGGTGGTTTTAATCACCACCGGGCGGATGATGACGCCGCCGTCGCCGCCGGCATCCTGTTGGATGAGCTGCGCCTGCTGCGTATCCAAGGAGCGCAGCTTTTAGAGGACGCCGACAAGCTACTGGCAGGGGCAAAGGTAGGCGGTGCGGGCCGCCGCAGCCCCTATCACCTGATCATTTTGGCCAAGAATCAAACCGGCCTCCGTAACCTCTACAAGCTCATATCCCTCTCCCATTTGGAGCATTACAGCCGCGTACCCGTCATGCCCAAAAGCCTCATCAACGAGAATCGAGAAGGGCTGATCATCGGCTCCGCCTGTGAAGCGGGGGAGTTGTTCCGCGCCATTGTGGAGAATAAACCTCAGGAGGAGCTGGAGCGGCTGGCAAAGTGGTATGACTATTTAGAGATCCAGCCCATTTCCAACAACGCCTTTATGACCCGTCCCGGACGAGACGGCCGCCAAGCCGCACAGAACGATGAGGATCTCCGCGACTTTAACCGCAAGGTAGTAGAGTTGGGAGAGATCCTTCACAAGCCGGTATGCGCCACCGGCGATGTACATTTTCTTGACCCTCAGGAGGAGATATACCGTCATATTCTTTTGGATTCCAAGGGCTTTGACGATGCGGACGCTCCCAATTCCCTTTACCTCCGCACCACAGATGAGATGCTGGAGGAATTCGCATATTTGGGCGAGGATAAGGCCAGAGAAGTGGTGGTCACCAACACTAATCTAATTGCAGACTGGTGTGACGAGCTGTGTCCGCTCCCTTCCGGGCTGTTCCCACCCACCATTGAGAACTCTGCTCAAATCTTGAGCGACCTTGTGTGGAACAAGGCCCATGAGCTGTACGGGGAAGAACCGCCAGAGATCGTCATGGAACGCATCAATGCAGAGCTTGGGGATATTTTGCGCTGCCACTATGACGTGATCTATATGTCCGCCCAAAAGCTGGTTCAGGATTCTCTGGAGCACGGCTATCTGGTCGGCTCTCGTGGTTCGGTGGGCTCTTCCATTGTGGCCTTTCTCTCCGGCATTACCGAGGTCAACTCTCTGCCCGCCCATTACCGCTGCCCCAACTGTAAGCACGCTGACTTTGACTATGGCCGAGAGAACGGCTTCGACTGCGGCGCGGATATGCCGGACGCAGTCTGCCCGGTCTGCGGCACGCCCTATGAAAAGGATGGGTTCAACATCCCCTTCGAGACCTTCTTGGGCTTCGGCGGGGATAAAGTTCCCGATATTGACCTGAACTTCTCCGGAGAGTACCAGTCCAGCGCCCACCGCTATACCTTCGAGCTGTTTGGCTCGTCCCATGTGTTCCGGGCAGGTACGATCGGCACGGTGGCATTGAAAACTGCATTTGGATATGTCAAAAAATATCTGGAGAAACGTCACCTGACCGCCACCCGTGCAGAGGAAAACCGTCTTGCCACCGGCTGTACCGGCGTGAAACGAACCACCGGCCAGCATCCCGGCGGCATGGTGGTCATTCCTCAGGACAAGGAGATCTACGATTTTTGTCCTGTTCAGCACCCCGCCGACGACGAAAGCTCCGATATCATTACCACCCATTTTGAATACCACTCCATGGAGTCGAATCTTTTGAAGCTGGATATGCTGGGTCACGATGACCCCTCCATGATCCGTATGCTTCAGGATCTCACCGGGGTTGATCCCCAAAAGATCCCTCTGGACGACCCGGACACCATGTCCATCTTTTGCTCCTCCAAGGTGTTAGGCTATGAGGACGACAAATTGCTCGGCCCGACGGGAGCTTGCGCCATCCCGGAATTCGGCACTTCCTTTGTCCGCGGAATGCTGGAGGACACCTCACCCAAGCAGTTCAATACACTGGTACGGCTCTCCGGCTTTTCTCACGGCACAGACGTTTGGCTGGGTAATGCCCGCGACCTGATCGTCAACGAGATCGCCACCGTCGACTCCACCGTGGGCTGCCGCGACGACATCATGATCTACCTCATGCGTCAGGGGATGGATCCCAAAGTCTCTTTTAAGATCATGGAGGCAGTCCGTAAGGGCAAGGTGAAAAAGGGTGGGTTTCAGGACGGCTGGGTCGATGATATGAAGGCCCACGACGTTCCCCAATGGTACATTGACTCTTTGGCAAAGATCGGCTACCTGTTCCCCAAGGCCCACGCCGTGGCCTATGTAATGATGGCTTTCCGTATCGCATGGTTTAAGGTTCACCGGCCGCTGGCCTTCTACGCCGCCTACTTTACCATCCGCGCCAAGGCTTTTGACGCCACGGTGATGTGTCAGGGCATGGACGTGGTCAAGGGCAAGATCCATGAGATCGTTGACAAAGATAAGGATGCTTCCGCTGTGGAACAGGATATGCTTGTCACGCTGGAGGTCTGCTACGAGTTCTATTTGCGCGGCTTCCGCTTTGAAGCTATCGACCTCTATCATTCCGAGGCCGTACGTTTTCTGATGGACGAGGAGAAGGGGACGCTTTTGCCGCCGTTTACCTCTGTCCCCGGACTGGGAGAGTCGGCAGCACAGTCCATCATCGACCAACGGCAGGGGAGATCCTTCATTTCAATCGGGGAACTGCTCACCGCCTGTCCCAAGGTGTCAAAAGCCCATATCGAAGGGTTGAAAGCAGCCGGAGCTTTGGCTGGTATGCCAGAAACCAGTCAACTTACCCTGTTTTAATTACAGAATCTCCTGTTGACTTTATTGTGATAACGTGGTAACATACAAAAGTCAACATTGTGAGGTGAGACTATGTCAACCGTGATCCCAACGCCGGAAGGCACACGTGACCGACTGTTTGGCGAGTGCCGGGAACGGCGGTATGTCCAAAAGCGTCTGCTGGGGTTATTTCAACGCCGGGGGTTTGGCGAGGTCAGTACACCTGAAGTAGAATTTTATGACCTCTTTCTGGCCTCGGGCAATCCGATGCCGCAGGAGCAGCTTTTGAAGATCATTGACCGGGGCGGCAGGATCATGGTCATGCGCCCGGATTGCACCACCCCTATTGCCCGCGTCGCCGCCTCCAAACTCAAGCATCTGTCCGGCCCACAGCGGCTCTATTACGATCAGACGGTGTTCCGCTCCGATCAGGAGCATCGCGGTGGGCGCAGTGAGATCGCCCAGTGCGGGATAGAGCTTTTGGGTGCGCAGGGCCTGCGCGCCGATGTGGAGGTTCTGGCTCTGGCGGCCGACAGTCTGCGTGCCGCCGGGCTCAAGGATTTTCACATAGAGATCGGCCACGTGGGCTTTTTCCGGGATCTGGCGCAGGCATTGCAGCTCCCTCAGAAGGATACGGAGACCATTCGCAGCCTCATTGAAGGCAAGAACTTTGCCGCGCTGGCGGATCTTCTGTCTCCCTACCGCGCAACCGTCCCCGGGCGGGCTTTGGATCGTTTGCCTTACTTATTCGGCGGGGCAGAGGTCTTGGATGAAGCGGAACGGCTTTTCCCCAACTCCGGTGCGATCGATTATCTTCGCACTCTCCACTCCTCCTTGGAGGCCGCCGGGTACGGTGGGGATTTTCGATTCGATTTGGGACTGGTTCACCAGATCGACTATTATACCGGCGTGATTTTCCGCGGCTATGCCATGGGCGCGGCGGGAGAAGTCCTTTCCGGCGGGCGGTATGACGGCCTTTTGGTCGCATTTGGCCCGGATACACCCGCCACTGGCTTTGCCGTGGATGTTGATGCGGTGGCGGGCTGTCTGCCTCCCGCAGAGCCGATCCGGCCTAACCTCCTGATCCATTACGACCCGGCGTCCCTGTCCGCCGCCTTGGCGGCGCTGGACGCCGCCCCGCCCGGTACTGCCCAGCTTTCCCCCTGCGCCACTCCGGAGGAGAGCCGCGCATTGGCCCGGAGTAAGGGGATCCTGACTCTTTTGCTTCTTGACGGCGCAGGGGAGAGGAGGGAAGCGCTATGACCCCGAAACGGCTGAAGATCGCCTTGACAAAAGGACGCTTGCAGGAGAAATCAGCGCAGCTTTTTGAGCGCATGGGCCTTGACTGCACCCCCATCCGCGAGCCGGGCCGCCGCCTTGTTCACTCCATCCCAAATTACCCTTTAGACGCCGTTTTGGCGAAAGCCCCCGATGTGATCACCTATGTGGAGGACCCCTGCGGTCCCGAGGCGGGCTACTCCGGTCGGGAGATTATGCGGGAGTTCAAAAACGCCACTCAGTTCCAGGTGGCCACCAACATGATTGCCACTGACTGGCGGCAGTTCTATCACACGG
>CARXAY010000056.1 GCA_949093475.1 uncultured Oscillospiraceae bacterium | reverse complement strand
CTGACGGGCAGGAAGAAAGCGGCAAAGGCCAATCCCAAAATCACCGCCCTGCAAGTGGAACTTGCCCATGTGGATAGCGAGATTGAAAAGTTGCTGGACAGTCTGACAGGCGCAAATAATGTGCTGCTCTCCTATGTGAATGTGAAGATAGCCGAATTGGACGGACGCAAGCAGGAACTTCTGGCGAAGATAGCGGAGTTGACGGTGGAAGCTATCAGCCCGGAACAGGTCAGCCAGATTTCTGGCTACCTCGACACTTGGGAGAATGTATCTTTTGACGACAAGCGGCGGGTGGTGGATTTGATGATTACCACTATCGCCGCCACAAGCGACAGCTTGAACATCACATGGAAAATCTGACGGGCATATCAGCGCCCGTCAGACCGTGACCTTGTGTAGTCCCTTATAAACTAACCTAAGTCCGTGTTCACAACTCATTCACGATTCCGTGGTATGATTTGGGCAGTTCTCCAAAAGGAGGTTCTTCCATGTCCATCATTAAGAAGAAAACGGCTGTGCCGACGGCGGAGCAAGGGGAAGCATCCGCCGCGCCCGCCTTTCAGCCGCCGAAGAAAAAGCGCAAGTGGCCCATGCGCCTCGCCATCGTCGCCGCCATCGCAGTGGTGCTGTTTTTACTGCTGCGCGCCTGCAGCAACAGCGCGGTGCAGTCTCTTTCCGGGATGTATCTCACCGAACCGGCCCAAAAGCAGAGCTTGTCGGTCACCGTCACCGGCACGGGCACGATCAAGCCCAACGACGACTACCGGGCCACTACCCTTCTGCGGGGCGAGATCATGTCCGCGCCCTTTGAGGAGGGGGATCTGGTGGAAAAAGACCAAGTGCTGTTCACCCTTGACCCTACCGACGCCGAAAACAACATCCGCTCCGCCGAGAGCGGCGTGGAGCGGGCGCGGCTCAATTTGGAGCAGGCCCAGCTCTCCTATAATAACCTGCTCAAGACCCAGCGGGACAACGCCGACGATATGGCCATCGAGGCCAACGCCACCGGCACGCTGGCCAAGCTCCACGTCAAGGCGGGAGATACGGTGGGCGCAGGCACGCCCATCGCGGAGATCGTTGACCGGGACGTGATGGAGCTGACCGTTCCCTTCCACCGAGCCGTGGCCCAGACCCTGACCATCGGGCAGGCCGCCACCGTGACCGTCACCGGGACGGCCGCTCCCCTTTCCGGCACAGTCTCCGAGGTGGGCTATGTGGACAGCGTCACCGCCGGGGGCGCGGTGGTGCGGGACGTGACCATCCGGGTCAACAACCCCGGCACGCTGGACGCCTCCTCCACCGCCACCGCCCAGATCGGCGATGCCGCCTGCGCCAATCCGGGGCGGTTTTCCAACAAGGAGGCCAAGCAGGTCGTCGCCATGGCCTCGGGCAAGGTGGAGACCCTCTCGGTCAAGGAGGGAGACCGGGTGACGAAGGATCAACGGCTGGGCTCTTTTGAGCTGCCCGATATGCAAAGCCAGATCGACAACGCCTCGGTGAGCGTCCGCTCCGCCGAGCTGGCCCTCTCCGACGCGGAGGAGTCCCTCCGCATCGCCCGCGACCTGCTGGACGACTACACCATCTCCTCCCCCATCACCGGGACGGTCATTGAGAAGAACTACAAGGCCGGGGACAACATCGACGCCACCTCCGGCGGCGGGTACATGGCGGTCATCTACGACATGAGCCGGATGACTTTTGACATGAACGTCTCCGAGCTGGACGTGAGCAAGCTGAAGGTGGGCCAGAACGTCACCTTCACCTCCGACGCGCTGGAGGGGCAGACCTTCACCGGCCATGTGGACAAGATCAACATCAACGGCACCACCATGAACGGTTCGACCAACTACCCCGTCACCGTGGTAGTGGACAATGGCGAAGGACTGTACCCCGGCATGAACGTCTCGGCCACCATTTTGGTGGAAGAAGTGGGCGAGGCGCTGGCCGTCCCCGTGGAGGCTGTCCAGCGGGGCAATGTGGTGATGGTCGCTCCCGCTGCTGCCCTCAATAAGGACGGGGAGCTGACCGACGTGACCAAGATAGAGGAGCGCACGGTAGAGCTGGGCCGGGGCAACAGCGAATTTATTGAAGTCCTCAGCGGCGTCGAAGAGGGCGAGATCATCTGCGTCCCCAACATGGCCTCCAGCGCCATGCAGATGATGATGGGCGCGATGGGAGGTTAAGCCTTGGAACACCTCATTGAGTTCAAGGACGTCTACAAAATATACCAGATGGGGGACACCGCCGTCCACGCGCTGGACGGGGTGGATCTTACCATTGACCGGGGCGAATTTGTGGCCATCGTGGGCCAGTCCGGCTCTGGCAAATCCACCGCCATGAACATCATCGGCTGTCTGGACGTGCCCACCAGCGGGCATTACCTGCTGGGCGGGGTGGACGTGTCCACCATGGACGACGACCAGCAGGCGGATATCCGCAACAGGATGCTGGGCTTCATCTTCCAGCAGTACAACCTCATTCCCAAGCTGAGCGTGCAGGAAAATGTGGAGCTGCCCCTTTTGTACGCGGGGTTTTCCGCCGAGGAGCGGCGGGCCAAGGCCGTCCACGCGTTGGAGCGGGTGGGTCTGGCCGACAAGCGCAAAAACCTCCCCTCCCAGCTCTCCGGCGGCCAGCAGCAGCGAGTGTCCATTGCCCGGGCGCTGGCGGGCGACCCGTCGGTCATTTTAGCGGACGAGCCTACCGGCGCGCTGGACTCCCGCACCGGGCGGGAGGTGCTCTCCTTCCTCCAGCAGCTCAACCGGGAGGGCAACACCGTGGTACTCATCACCCACGACAACGCCATCGCCGTCAAGGCTCAGCGCATCGTGCGCCTTCAGGACGGCAAGGTCATCTACGACGGCGATGCCCACGACCCCGCCGCCGTCGTCCAGCCCCGCGACGAGGAGGACGAGGAGGTGGCTCAGCCATGAACTTCACCCAATCCTTCCGTCTGGCCATCAAGAGCCTGATGACCAGCAAGATGCGCGCCCTTTTGACCATGCTGGGCATTATCATCGGCGTGGCGGCGGTCATTATCATCACCTCTCTGGGCAACGGGATGCAGAACTACATGAACGACCAGTTTGAGCAGATGGGCTCTAACCTGATCCAAGTGAACGTGGCGGATGACGGTTCTTCCCGGACGGTGGATACCGACGACTTTTACGCCCTTGTTGCCAAGTACCCCAAATATCTCTCCGGGGTGACTCCATACCTCTCCCCCCGGGTGGTGGTTCGCCACGGAAGCGAGGAGGACGCCTTTGAGCGCACCTCGGTCTACGGCGTGAGCGAAACCTTTTACAACAGCGAAAAGGGCACCACCATGCAGGGGGAAAAGCTGCAAAACGGACGCTTCCTCTCCTATATCGATGCGGACCGGGAGCAGGGCGTGTGCGTGATCGGCTCTTACATTGCAGACACCGCCTTTAACGGCAACGCCATGGGCAAGGTCATTACCCTATCCGGCGACCCCTACACCGTCATCGGCGTCTTTGAGGAAAAGGCGGAAAGTGCCAAAGGCAGCGGCGACGACGTGATCTACATTCCATACACCCGCGCCCAGCGGCTGGGCGCAGGAGGCGGGTACGCCATGTATCTCCTGACCGCCACCTCCCGGGAAAACGCCACAGCGGCCAAGGGTCTGGTGGAACGTCGGCTCGCCAAGACCTTTCCCGACGCGGGGAACTATTTCGTTATGACCTCGGCGGAGATGATGGACGCCATGAACTCTATGGTAGACCTGCTCATGACCATTCTGACCCTCATCGCCGCCCTTTCCCTGCTGGTGGGCGGCATCGGCATTATGAACATCATGCTGGTGTCCGTCACCGAGCGCACCCGGGAGATCGGCATCCGCAAATCTCTGGGGGCAAAGCAGAGAAACATCCGCTGGCAGTTCATCATTGAGGCGGGTACGACCTCCGCCATCGGCGGCGTCATCGGCATCGGTCTGGGCATTCTATGCGCCAATATCCTCACCTTTGTTCTGGGCGCGATCGTAGGCACAGGCAGCTCGGAATTTCACGCCATCCCCACCGCCGGCGGAATCGCCGTGGCCTTTGGGGTGTCGGTGGCCATCGGTATCCTCTTTGGCTATCTGCCCGCCAACAAGGCGGCGAAGCTCAATCCCATTGACGCACTTCGTTATGAGTAAAGGAGAGATTTTCATGAAGCGATTTATGGCGATCCTGTTGTCCGCCGCGCTGGCGGTCGGCGTCATGCCCGCCGCCTTTGCGGCGGCGAAGGACGTCCCTCTGACCGAAAAGGCCGCAGTCTTGCGGGAGCTGGAGGTCATGGAGGGAGACGAGAGCGGCGCGCTCCATCTGGAGCGCAACGTCACCCGCGCCGAATTTGCCAAGCTGCTGGTGAGCGCCTCTCCTTATAAAGGGAGCGTAGGCGAAGCCGCCTCCACCGACCCCTACCCCGACGTCTCCCACCGGGATTGGTTTGCCCCCTATGTCCGCGCAGCGGCGGACGCGGGGCTGGTAAAGGGCGATTTAGAGGGCTACTTCCGCCCCGGCAGCACCATCACGCTTGCGGAAGGAGTCACCATGGCCGTGCGCCTTCTGGGGTATCAGGACACGGACTTTGCCTCCGCTTGGCCCACCGGCCAGTTGGCCCTCTACCGCTCTCTTGATCTGGACGAGGGGATCAAGGCGGCCCAAAAGGACGACCTCCTCACCAGAGAGGACTGCCTGAATCTCTTTTACAACCTCCTCACCGTCCCCACCAAGCAGGGGCAGATCTACGGCAGCGCTTTGGGCTGCACGGTGAACGCCAAGGGCGAGGTGGACGTGCCCACCCTCTTCCGGGTGGAGCAGGAAGGGCCGGTGGTCGTCACCGGCAACTGGCAGGCTCAGCTTCCCTTTGACGTGAACACCGCCCTTGTTTACCGCGACAACGACCGCGCCGCCCTCTCCGACCTGCGGGAGTGGGACGTGGTCTACTGGGCCAAAGATGACGCCATCCTGTTTGCCGCCTCCGGTTCGCAAAGCTCCATGGGCCAGATGGCAGGGGCAGTGGAAGGCCCGGTGGTGGCGGAAAGCGGCTGGCAAAGCAAGCTGCCCTTCTCCCTAAGCGAAGCCGCATCCGTCCTCCGCAACGGCAAGGAGTCCTCCGCCGACGAGATCGAGGGGCTGGACGTGGTCTACTGGGGCAAATATGACAAGAAGCTCTACGTTTACTCCCATCGCGTCAGCGGCACGGTGGAGGTCATCTCCCCCGCCCTTGCCTCTCCCACGGCGGTGACCGTCGCCGGGCAGACCTACCCGCTGGAGACTTTTGAAGCCCAGTACGCCTTCTCCGATCTGGGCGCGTTCCGCAAGGGCGACCGGGTGACGCTCCTGCTGGGCCGGGGCGGCGGGGTGGCCGCCGTGCGGGCGCTGGACGCCGGCGAGGACAGCGGCCGGGTGGGCGTCGTCTCCGTTCTGGAAAGCAAACCCTATACCGACGACAGCGGCCGCCCCTACTCCGCCAAGGCCATCACCATCACCGGCACAGACGGCGTGCGCTACTCCTATCCCTACAACTGGAACAAGGCCGACGATTTTGACCCCGGTGAGCTGGTGCGGGTCAGCGTTTTAGAGGGCAAAACCACCGTGACGCGGGTCTCCTCCTCCGTGAGCGGACTGGTGAACGCCGCCGCCACCCGCATCGGCTCTTACGCCCTCTCCCCTGACGCAGAAATCTTGGACACCTACGGCGACTACACCTGCCGCACCGTCCCCGTCTCCCGTCTGGCGGGGGTGAACCTCACCGCCGACGCCGTGCGCTATGCAGAGGTCAAGGACAACACCGTCACCGCCCTCATTTTGGACGATGTGACTGGCGACCTCCACAGCTACGGGGTTATGACCGACGCCAATGTGGTGTCCGTCCCCGGCATGATGCTGATCCAAGGGGCGTATACCTATGATATCGGCGGGCGCAGTCAGGTTTTGCCCGTCAGCGGCAAACGCTACTCCGTGAAGGAAGGGCCGTTCTGTCTCATGGCCGACGGCCAAGAGGTCAAGAGCATGAAAAACCTCACCAAGCTGGCCGGCGTGACCCTCTCCGGCTCTTTCGCCGTTCAGGGCGGCCGCCGCTGCACCTTGGCGGACAGCGTGGCCTACTACACCTATGATAAGTCCGACAAGACCTACACCCTCTCCACCCGCGCTCAGGTGCTTGCAAGCGGCGGCACACTCTCCGCTTGGTACGACAAAGCCGACACCGACGGCGGACGGGTGCGCGTGGTGTTGGCCGAAGTGGATTGACAACAAAACGGTAACAAAATAGCGGGCCGGAGAAAATCTCCGGCCCGCTATTTGCAAGTTGGCATTCATTTTTTATGGGAAACCCGCCTGTCCGCACAAGCTGTCCAGCATTGTCAACAAAGGTAGAAATGTAGTATTTTCAACGGTTTTTCAGTTATCCTAACTGAAAGTTCCAAAAACTTACCAGCCCTTTTGTGCAATTTTTTTGCGTTTGGCTGTTGCATTTCCTTGCAGAATGGGTTACAATACGGTAACAAACAGAGACAACCCATCCATGTAAGGAGTGTTCTATTTTGATGTTGAAGCGCAAAACCGCTTGGCTGGCTTTGGGGCTGATGATGGCGCTGGTCCTTCCTCTGTCCGCTATCTCCCCTCTGCCCGCTCAGGTGGCCGCGGCCGACGAGGTGGTTCTCGCCGAGCAGCAAACGCCGCTGGCCGCCGTCCCCACGGAGACTGCCGCAGTGGAAAGTCCCTATCACGTCACCGTTGACGGCGCACCCATGACCATCGACCCGATGCTCACCGCCATTGACGGCGTGACCTACGCCTCCCTTCGCAATCTCTGCGCCGTGCTCACCCCCGGCGCGCAGGTCACTTGGGACGGCAGCGCCGCTGCCGTTTATAAGGAAGGGGTCCTCTCCCTCACCGCCGTGCCCGGTCAGGACTATGTGGTGGCCAACGGCCGCTATCTCCCCACCCACGGCATTGTGGCCCGCAACGGCGCGGTACTGATCCCGCTGAACACCATTGTCAAGGCCACCGGTGCCAGCAGTGCTTGGAACAACGGCAAGCTGGCCCTCACCACCGGGTCTGGCGGCATCCTCTCCGGCGAGCAATTCTACAACGCCGACGACCTCTATTGGCTCAGCCGCATCATCTATTCCGAAAGCGCCAACCAGCCTTTGAGCGGCAAGATCGCCGTGGGCAACGTGGTCTTGAACCGGGTGAAAAGCCCCCGTTTCCCCAATTCCGTCCACGGCGTGATCTTCCAGCGCAACCAGTTCTCCCCTGTTCAGAACGGTACCATCAACCGCAGCCCCAACGCCGAGAGCGTGATGGCCGCCAAGCTGTGTCTGGACGGCGCAGTAGAGCTGGACAACGTGCTGTGGTTCAACCGCGTGGGGCTGAAGAGCTGGGCCAGCCGCAATTGTACCTTCGTCGCCACCATTGCCCAGCACAGCTTTTACGCCTAATGAGACGATCCTTCGGGATCGTCTTTTTTTGCGTTTTTCTCCCTTCCCGTGTTGACACGCAAGAAGGGTTGTGATATAATCC
>CARXAY010000055.1 GCA_949093475.1 uncultured Oscillospiraceae bacterium | reverse complement strand
AAACACCACCATGCGGAAGCCGTTGCGCAGGAGGGGGAGCTTGAAGCCGTTGGCCAGCGTGACCTCGGTGTCCAAGAAGCGAAGCCACCACTCCGAACAGGCCACATAGAGGAAAGACGCGATGCAGCTCCCGGAGATCGAACCGATGCCGCCGATGACCACAATGAGCAGGATCTCATAGGTGAGGGCGGTGGTGAAGGTCTTAGCCTGAACCTGATTGGCAAACATGGCGAACATTCCGCCCCCTATCCCGGCAAAGAATGCCGAGATGCAGAAGCTGAGCCGCTTGTGCTTGGCGAGGTTAATGCCCATGGCCTCGGCGGCAATCTCGTCCTCCCGGACGGCCTTGAACGCGCGGCCGTAAGAGGAGTTGATGAGCAGGAGGATCACCGCGATGCACCCCGCCGCCAGCAAAAAGGCCACGGCGGTGGACAGGCGCAGTCCCCCGGGGATATTGAAGCTGGAGAAGGTGGGGTAGCTCTTCAAAGCGTTTGCCCCGTTGGTGACCGGGCCAAGGGTGTCCCACTGGAACACGGCGCGGATGATCTCCGCAAAGCCCAGCGTGGCGATGGCCAGATAGTCCGACTTGAGCCGCAGCACCGGCAGACCGATGAGCCACGCCACGGCGGCCGCCGCGCAGCCCCCCAGAATCAGCGCCAGCACCACGCCCAGCACCAGCCCGAAGGCGCCGCCGCCCAAGAGCTCCGGCAGGGAGAAATGGATGGCCGAGCCGCCGTAGAGGTAGTAGACGTTCTCACGGGCGGAGGCGGGGATGGTAAAGATGGCGTAGGCATATGCCCCCAGCAGCATGAAGCCCGCCTGACCCAGCGAGAAGAGGCCGGTAAAGCCGTTGAGCAGGTTCATGGAGGCGGCCACCAGCGCGTACACCGCCCCCTTTTTCAGGACGGTGAACAGCATGATGTTTTTGGTGGGGTCTAACACGTTTTCCAGCGCCACGGCCAGCGCCAGAAGCACGGCAACGCAGATCAGGGCGATAAACGCGCCCTTTTTGCTCTTTTTTTCCTTCAACAACGCAGCCACCCCCTTACACTTTGTCGGTGACCTTCTCGCCGAACAGTCCGGTGGGCTTGACCACCAGAATGACGATGAGAAGGGCGAAGGTGAAGGCGTCGGAGAAGATGGAGAAGGGAGAGCCCTTGATGACGCTCTCGCTCATGCCGATGATAAACGCACCCACCACCGCGCCGGGCACAGAACCGATGCCGCCAAACACCGCCGCCACAAAGGCCCGCAGGCCGGGCAGCGCGCCGGAAAGCGGCACGATAGAGGGATAGTTGGAGAAATAGAGCATCGACCCCACCCCGGCCAGAAACGAGCCGATGATGAAGGTCATGGAGATGACCGAATTGATCTTGATCCCCATGAGCTGGCTGGTCTCAAAGTCCTTCGCCACGGCGCGCATGGCCATGCCCACCTTGGTGTGATTGATAAGCTGGGTCAGGGCGAACACCAGCGCAATGACCAGAAAGGGCGTCACGATGGTGACCCACTTGGTGGACACGCCGCCGATGACCACGCTGTCGGACAGAAAGGGCAGCTCCGGGTAGCTTTTGGGCAGGCCGCCGGTGATATAGGTGGCCAGATTCTGCAAAAGATAGCTCACGCCGATGGCGGAGATCATCACGGACATTCTCGGCGCGGAGCGCAGGGGCTTGTAGGCCGCGCGCTCAATGGCGAAGCCCAGCGCCACCGTCAGCACCAGCATCATTGGCAGCGCCGCCCACAGGGGCAGCGCAGTGGACAGGTACACCATGATAAGACCCGCCACCATAAACACGTCCCCGTGGGCAAAGTTGATGAGGCGGAGGATGCCGTAGACCAGCGTGTAGCCGATGGCGATCAGCGCATACTGCCCGCCCAGAGAAATGCCCGACAGAAAAATAGACAGGGCATACTGCATTGGGGTTACCTCCCTTTCACTTGATGTAGGGGCGGATGTCCTCATCCGCCTGCGGGCCGCTGGGGACAGCAGCCCCTACGTGAGGAAAAGCGTCCGGCGACGGGTTGCCGCCGGACGCTTTTGAGCCTTGCAGAGATCTTTACTTCACGGTCTGGGTCGCTTCCAGCGCCCACACGTTGTTGGCGGTGTCCGCGGTCTTGATGTAGGCGGTGTCGCGGATGGCGTCACCGGTCTCGTCAAAGGCGATCGCGCCGGACACACCGGTGTAGGTCACGTTGGGCAGAGCGGCCTTCACGTCGGCGGCCTTCACGCTGCCCGCGGCCTTGAGAGCCTCCAGCGCGGTGTAATAAGCGTCATAGCCCATGGCGGTGACGGCGGCGATGGTGTCGTTGCCGTTGTTGTTGGTCTTGGCGGTGGCGTCGGAGTTGATCCACTCCTTGATGCCCGCGTCAAACTCCGGCGAGCCGCCCTCCTGATAGAAGGTGGAGACGTAGAGCTTCACGCTGGAATTGGCGGCGGCCTCCAAAACCACGTTGGAGTCCAGAGTGTCCGAGCCGAGGATGGGAGTCTCCAGACCCATGGACGCGGCCAGCTTCACGATCTGGGTGGAGTAGGCGATGGACACGGGGCAGAAGATCACGTCGCAGCCCTCGGCCTTGGCCTTGTTGAGATAGGTGGAGAAGTCGGAGGTGTCCTTGGGGAAGGAGTCCTTCACGACCTCGCCGTCAAACGCCTGCTCAAAGAAGGTCAGCAGGCCCTGATCGTAGTCGTTGCCCAGCTCGCCCAGCAGATAGGCCTTCTTTGCGGAGAACTTCTCCTGCGCGAAGTTGGCCAAAACCGTGCCTTGGAAGGGGTCAAGGAAGCAGATGCGGAAGTAGTAGTCGTTGCCCGCGGTCACGCCGGGGTTGGTGCAGGTCACGCCGATGGCGGCCAAACCGTTCTCTTCAAACACAGGGCCACCGGCCATGGACACGCCCGAGCCATAAGAGCCAAGCACCAGAGCCACATCCTTACCCACCAGCTCAGCGGCGGCGGTGGGGGCTTTGGAGGAGTCCGAGCCGTTGTCGGCGTAGACCAGCTCGACCTTGTAGGTCTCACCGCCGACCTCCACGGTGGGGGTCTCCTTGTTGGCGTACTGCATCCCCAGCATCTCCTGCTTGCCGCCCGGGCCGGAGTCGCCGGTGGACGGCTCAAACACGCCGATACGAACGACCTTCTCGCCGCTGGCGCCCTTGTCGCCGCCCTCATTGCCGCCGGTACAGGCAGCAAGGCTCAAAACCAGCGCCACAGCCAGAAACAGTGCAAAAACGCTTCTTTTCATGGTGTTTCCTCCTCTTTTTCCTCTGAACGGTTGTCCGCTGTATGCGGACATTTGTCTTTGGAAGATAGGCTTCATTATAGCAAAGTGTTGAAGAAAATGCAAGAACAAATTGCACAAGATTCATTTTTGCGCCTTGCGGGTTTTTGTGGGATCTGTGCGGAGAGGATCAGGCAAGAGAAAAGGGACGGCTCTTTCGAGCCGTCCCTTTGTCTTGCTTTGTTCGGTCAGACGGGATCAGTCAAGAACGGGGATCTCGGGGACTTCGTCGTCCTCCTTGTAGGAGGCCACGGGCGCGGGCGCAGCCACGTCCTCGGTCTCCACCACGCTCAGGGAAGCGGTCTCGCCCTCATCGGGGGTCTGGGCAGCGGGAGCGGCGGGAACGGTGAAGACGACCTTCACGCACTTGACGGTCTCCTTCCCCTCCACGTTCTCCTTGACAAAGAAGTACCAGACCTGCTCGCTCTCGGTCTCGCTCTGCTTCAGGGTCATGCCCATGTCGTGGGGATCGTCATTGTCATGCTCGTCGATCAGGATCGCGTTGTCCCCAACAGGCACCCAAGAGGTCTGGTTGCCCTCGTTCACCTTCTCCATCGCAAACTGGACGATGTTGCCGTTCTCGGTCTCCTTGAGAATGGCGACGACGTGATCCTGAGACATCTTGATCTGCGCGTCGTCTGCGCCCTTCACCACGAAGTTTGCGTAGTAGTTGCCCGCATACTCCACGTTGACATCATCCTCACGAACACTGGCAGAGCCGGTCTCGGCGCTGCGGGTATCCCAGCGGACAGCCTTGACATTGGAGAAGTTATACACATAGGTGGCGGGCTGGATGGGGCCCTCACCGTCCAAGTCGATCTCCAGCTTCACGCCCTTGTTGGTGAAGTTCTCAGCGTTCGCGCCGCCCATGATGGTGACGAAGGGAGGCACGTCCTCAGTGAGGCTCATCGCCTCGCCGTTATTATACTTCACGGTCGCGTTCTCCATAGCCGGGACGGACAGAGCGGAGTAGTAACCGGCCTGCTCGGTCTGGACGGAGCTGAACTCCGGCCACTCGGTGTAGTAGAGCTCACCCTTCACCATGATCTGGCCCTTCTCGTTCTTCTCGTCCAAGGTAATGTCCTGAATATCCTCGGCCGTGACCTTGTCGCCAAGGCCGATCTTGCCGGTGGTGACGGCGATCAGATCCTCCACATCGGTGGTGAGGGTGACAGGCACGGTGTAGTTGGTCATCGCGCCAAACTCAACGGTGACGTTGGAGTAGGTCTCGGCGATCTCGGCTCTGGCGGCGTTCTTCACTTCCTCAGAAACCTCAGTCGCGCCATACTCCACTGCCTTTTCGGCGGTGTAAACGGTCGTATCGCCAACCTTGAAGGTCACATTGAGCTTAGCGGGGGTAGTCTTGCGGTTCAGAACGATCTTGTTCACCGCAATAATGTTGCCCTCGCTGTCCACCCACTTAGCGTAGCGGACAAACACCCCATCGGGCTGGAAGCCGTAAACGCCCTGCGCGTCCATCTCGGCCACAGCACCAAAGTAGTTGAGAATGCACTTCTGGTCGCCAATGGTGAAGCTGTGCTCGCTGGTCTCCAGATCAAACTCCGTGCGCTTGGTAACGTCATCCAAAGAGGTCAGCGCATTGTTCTTGGTCAGCACCAGCTTGGTAGCACCGGCGGGAGCCATAATGGCCGCGCCGTAGAAGTAATAGGTCTTGCCGTCGACCTCTGCGGCCAGAACAGGCAGCTTGTTCTCCGGAGTGGCGGCGTAGTTCAGGAAGGTCGCGGCGTCGATGGTGTAGGTGTAGTTGCCCGCAGTCCCGGTCAGCTTCACGCCGGCGGCCTCATAGGCGGCGGCGTAGTCAAAGTCCGTCTCGCCGTTGTTGGCCGGGCCGTTGGGACGGGTCTTCAGCTCCTGATCGCCGATCTTCACATACTTGGCGGTGACGACAGCGTCCGTCTCGCCCACGATGAACTGGTTGTCGGTCAGCTCGGTATCCCAGCCGGCGAAGTAATAACCGTCGATGGCGGGAGCGGCGGGAGCGGTGACCTGCTCACCCTCAGCAGCCTTGTAGGAGACGATCTCCGTGCCGGTGGAAGTCTTGAAGGTAACGGTGTGGAGCGTGCTCGCATCCACGCCGGGCTTCACATAGTCGCAGCTGAACTCGTACTCGGCCGTGTCGATCTTAAAGGTGAGCACAAAGGCAGCGGCAGACCCGGTGAAGTTCAGCTTGTCGGCGTTCTCGCCGTTGGGATCGATCTCAGGCACAGCGTTGCCCACGTAAGCGGAAGCAAACTTCCAAACACGGGCCGCGCCCCAGCCGGTGGGCAGGGCCACGTCCGCGCCGTTGGCGGTGAGCTTCATGTCGCTGACGGTGTAGTCGCCCTCGCTCTTGGTCATGGCGAGGAAGAAGTACGGATAGTTCTTCAGGGTCTCATCGGTCACGTCGCCGGCAGGCGTGTAACCATCGGCTTCCATGTCGGCGGCAGTCTTATCCGTGCCGTTGGCGACATACATCACAGCCTTGGTAATGGGCTGGACGAACTCGGCGGTGACGGTGTAAGTGCCCTCATCCGCCATGGTGAACTTGTTGTCCTCAGTCACAGTGACCTCAGTCTCACCGTTCTTCACGGTCAGGCTCTTGAGCACATAGGGCAGAGAGGTGGCCGTCTGAGCGTTGGGGGTGACAGTGAGGGTGACCTCGGTGTTAGCGGTGTTGGTGCGGGTCACGTCAGCGGTGACCTTGCCGCCCTCAACGCTGGGGATGGAGACGTTGTACTTATAAGTAGTGTTGCTGCCGCTACCGCCGGTAGAGCCGCCGCCGGTGGTGGGCGCGTTGGTGACCTCGTTGCCCTTGGAGTCCTTGGCGGGCTCGACACCCTCGGCGGTGTTGACCTCGGCGGGCTTGTTGCCGTCAAAGACCACGTCGTCGGCGTTGGTGTTCAGGTTGGTAACAGTGCCCTTGTTGTTGATCTTCGCGGCAGCGTTGGCGTCCAGCTCATCCACGGAGCTGCCCTTGCTGACGGTCACGTCCACGGGGGCGTCCACCTTCACCGTGCCAACGTCGGCGTTCTTCAGAACCACGTTGTCGGTCGTGCCCACGGCCACCACCACGCCGGCGGTCGTGCCGGTGACGGTGACCTCTCCGGCTTCCTCAGCGGCGGAGTTGATGACGACAAACTTGTTGGCGTCGTCCACGGTCACGGTGCAGGGAGCGGTGATGTACTGCGCGATGGCCTTGTCCAGAAGGGCAAAGGTGGAAGCGCGGTCAATGTTCACGGTGGGAGCAATGATCGCGCCGTCGCCCTCGCCGGTGGGCAGGCCGTTGAGGATGCCCATGTCGGTGAGCGCGATCATGTAAGGCTCAGCCCAGTTGGCCACGGTTGCGCCGTCATCGAAACGGTTCAGGCTGCTGCCGGTGGCGGGCTTCACGCCCACCGCGCGGCCGATCATCACGATGGCCTGCTGGCGGTCGATGGGGCTTTCGGGATTGGCCTTGCCCGTGCCGTCGCCCTGCATGATGCCGGCCTTGGCACACTTCAAAACTGCGTCAACGTACCAAGCGTCAGCCGCCACATCGCTGAAGGTGTCGGCTGCAGCCCGCTCCTTCAGGCCCAGCAGACGGCTCAGAATGGTAGCCAGCTCGGCGCGCTTCAGGTTGCGGCCGGGGTTGACGGTGCCGTCGCCGTCGCCCTCGATGATGCCGGCCTCAGCCCAGCGCTTGATGGCGCTTTCGGCCCAATGGCCGTCCACGTCGGTGAATTGCGGGCCCACAGTGTCAGAGATCGCAACGATGCCCTCGTCCTCTGCGGCCAAAGCCGGAGAGACGAACAAAGAGCAGATCATCACGACAGCCAACAGCAGGGCCAAGATCTTACGTGTGCTCATGTCTATTCCTCCATTTTGCTGAATTGCCTATTATCAGGCTTATTTTTGCACATTCCGCGCCTTCCGTCGCGGGATGCTGCAAACCACTTTATGCTGTCGGATCAGAGGGCAAACTCCCCCTTATCCAAACAACGCCATAGTATAGCACAGCAAAATTCAAATTGCAAGAGGTTGCAGAGCAACTGGCAATTTTTTACGGCTTGTTGTAACCTATTTCGGCACTTTATATAATTTTGAAGGATGTTCTGCAGAAATTTCAAGCATAGTGCCAATCTCATTCCCGCTCCTTGTATTGCGCCAGAAAATCGTCGTACTTCTGCCCTGTGATGCGGAAGTAAATCTCAAATCCCACCGCGATCGCCACAAAGATCACGGCGAAGATGGACAGGAACGTGACCCACGACTGCCATCTGTCAATGGGAAACCAGCGGAAGATCATCCCAGCCCCGGCCACCACCGCCAAAAAAGCGGGCAGGGAGCAGAGCATACGGGGCAGGTAGGCCATTTTCCGCAGCAGGACGCCGGAGAAAAAGACGAACTGAACCACCGAGCAGGCAAGGCTCAGGGCCAGTACCTCCAAAATCAGCGCCCATGTAATGGGCCAATTCAAAATTAAGCCATATACCACGGCCAGCGCCGCCATAAACCCGGTAAAC
>CARXAY010000054.1 GCA_949093475.1 uncultured Oscillospiraceae bacterium | reverse complement strand
ATATCATCCTTTGCCAAGGCTCATTTCCTCCTTAAAGGCCGCGATGGCCCGTCTCAGCTCTCGGTCATAGACCGTTTCTCCCCGCTGTAAGGCTTGGATCGCCGGGTGGTGAAACCCTCCGCGCTGTGGTTCGGTCAAAAGCCGGACATGGGCCGGTTTCTTGGCCTTCGGATGGGACGCCTTTCGCCGCTTCCCGTCCGCCAGAAGCAGTCTCTCCTGCTCCCGGTCTATGCCCACCACACAAAAGATCCCTCCCTGATCCCGTCCCGCCAGCGCCTGAACGATTTGGCCCATGTATTCAAGCATAGGTTCCGTCCTCCGTGACGGTGAGGATCTCCGGTTCTCCTTCGGTAATGAGGATGGTGTTTTCATAGTGGGCGGTGAGGCTTCCGTCCACGGAAACCGTCGTCCACTTGTCGGGCAAGACCTTCACCCGCCAGTCTCCGGCGCACACCATCGGCTCTACGGCGATGACCATGCCGGGCATCAGCCGCGGCCCGTGGCCGCCGGGGCCGTAGTTGGGAACTTCCGGCGGCTCGTGCATCTGCCGGCCCACACCGTGGCCGACGAAGTCTCGCACAACGCCGTACCCAAAGCTCTCCACATACTGCTGCACCGCGTGGCCGATATCCCGCACCCGGTTGCCCGCCTTCGCTTGGGCAATGCCCTTGAAAAAGCTCTCCCGGGTCACGTCCATCAGCTTCTGCGCCTCCGGGGAAACCTTCCCGCAGGGAAAGGTGGCGGCGCAGTCGCCGTGGAAGCCGTGGAGATACGCCCCCACGTCGATGGACACGATGTCCCCCTCCTCCAACCTGCGGCTGCCGGGAATGCCGTGGATGACCACCTCATTCACCGACGCGCAGATCGAGCCGGGGAAACCGCCGTAGCCCAAAAAGGACGGTTTTGCGCCGTGGCTTCGGATAAACTTGCGAACCTCCCGGTCGATCTCTCCTGTGGTGACGCCGGGGCGGATCATGCTCCCCGCCAAGGCTCTCGCCTGTGCGGTGAGCCGCCCGGCGGCCCGCATTTTTTCGATCTCCTCGGGGGTCTTAATGGTGATAAGCTCCATGCTTACACTCCCAGTACCCTTGCGACGGCGGCGGAGATGTCCTCCACGCTGCCCTTGTCGCCGGGAACGGTGCGGAGCAAGCCCCGCTCACCGTAAAACTGCCGCAGCGGCTCGGTGACGCTGTGATAGACCTCCAAGCGTTCCTTCACTGTCTCGGCCCGGTCGTCCTTGCGGGTGACCAGTTTGCCGCCGCAGTGGTCGCAAACGCCCTCCGCCTTGGGCGGGTTGGCCTCCACATGATATGGTGCGCCGCAGCTTTCGCAGACCCGCCGCCCGCTCATGCGGGTGATGATGACTGCGTCGGGCACTTCCAGATCCACCACATGGTCGATGGAAATGCCCATGTCCTCCATGGCTTGGGCCTGCGCCAGCGTGCGGGGCACGCCGTCCAGAATGAAGCCCTTGGCGCAGTCGTCGCGGCTCAGCCGCTCCTGAACGATGGCAAGAATGACCTCGTCGGGAACTAACTTGCCCGCGTCGATCAGCGCCTTGGCCTGAAGTCCTACGGTCGTACCCGCCTGAATGGCGGCCCGGAGGATGTTGCCGGTGGAAATGGTGGGGATTCCCAGCTTTTCGGAGAAGATCTCAGCCTGTGTGCCCTTCCCCGCGCCGGGCGCGCCCAAGAAGATGATCTTCATGGCGCGCACCCCTTACTCCAAGAAGCCCTTGTAGTGCCGCATGAGCATCTGGGCCTCCATAGCCTTCACCGTCTCCAGCGCCACGCCGACCACGATGATGATGGACGTACCGCCGATGGCCAAGGACTGGATGCCGATGATGTTCCCGGTAACGATGGGCAGGATCGCGATCACCGACAGGTACAAAGCGCCGAACAGGGTGATCTTGTTCAGAACCTTGTGGATGAAGTCGGCGGTGGGCTTGCCCGGACGGAAGCCGGGGACGAAGCCGCCGTTCTTCTTCAGGTTGTTGGCCACCTCTACGGGGTTGAACTGAATGGAGGAGTAGAAGTAGCTGAAGCCCAAGATCAGCAGGAAGTATACGATGGCGTATACCACACCGCTGGCGTCAAACACCCGCATAAACGCGCCGCCGAAGCCCTCGGACTTGTTGGTCACGCCGAAGAACGCGGCGATGGTGGCGGGGAGGGACGCGATGGCCTGCGCGAAGATGATGGGCATAACGCCAGACATATTCACCTTCATGGGCAGGTGGGTGGACTGGCCGCCGTACATCTTCCGGCCCACCACCCGCTTGGCGTACTGCACGGGAATGCGGCGCTCGGCGTTGGTGATGAACACGATGAAGATGACCAGAAGCAGCATCCCAACGATGAACAGGGGGATGAAGGCGGGGTGCATGGCCGCCTTGTTCAGGGCCGCCTGCGCCTCTTCCACGGTGGCGTAGGTGTTCGGATTCCGGGTCTGCCAGATCTCGGCGGTGAGCGTTCCGTTCTGCACGCCGACCCACGTCTGCACGCCGTTGATCATCGCCATGATCATGCTGGGCACGCGGGAGACGATGCCGCCGAAGAGGATGATGGAAATGCCGTTGCCGATGCCGAACTCGGTGATCTGCTCACCCAGCCACATGACAAAGGCGGAGCCGGCGGTGAAGGCCATCACCACGATGACGCCCACCAGCCACGCAGGCACGCCGTGGTAGTTGATCAGACCCCAGCTCCGGATCAGGGTGAAGTACCCGAATCCCTGAAGAATCGCGATGGCCACGGTGGCGTAACGGGTGATGGCGGCGATCTTCTTGCGGCCTTCCTCGCCGCCGTCGGTCTTGAGCCGCTCCAGCGCCGGAATGGCGATGCACAGCAGCTCGATGATGATGGAGCTGTTGATATAGGGCTGGATGCTGAGGGCGAAAACCGTCGCCTGAGCAAAGGCGTCGCCGCTCATGGCGTTCAGCAGGTTGAAGATCGTACCTGACTGCCCCTGCAGATAGTCGCTCAGCGCGTCGCTGTTCACGAAAGGAACGGGGACGGCGCAGCCCAGCCGGAAGATGAGCAGCGCGAAGAGGGTGAAGAGGATCTTCTTACGCAGCTCGTCGATCTTCCAAGCGTTGCGAATGGTGGAGATCAAATCAAATCACCTCGGCCTTTCCGCCGGCCTGCTCGATCTTCTCTTTGGCGGAGGCGGAAAAGGCGGACGCGCGAACGGTCAGCTTCTTGGAGAGCGTCCCGTTGCCCAGCACCTTCACGCCGTGCTCGCACTTGGAGAGGATCCCTTTATCCAGCAGGTCGCACACATTTACGGTGTCGCCGTCTTCGAACTTGTTGAGGGAAGCCACGTTGATGGCTTCCAAGGGCTTGGCAAAGATGTTGTTGAAGCCCCGCTTGGGCACGCGGCGGGCCAAGGGCATCTGGCCGCCCTCAAAGCCCACGCGCACGCCGCCGCCGGAGCGGGCCCACTGGCCCTTGTGCCCGCGGCCGGCCGTCTTGCCGTTGCCCGTGCCCGGGCCGCGGCCCTTGCGCTTGCCCACTTGGGTCGAACCGGGCGCGGGGGAAAGATCATGCAAATTCATTTCTGGCGCCTCCTTACTTTTCCTCGGTTACGTTGAGGAGGTAACCGATCAGGGCGATCTTGCCCCGGGTAGCCTCATTGTCGGGCTGCACGGTGGTGTCGCCAATCTTCTTGAGGCCCAAAGCCTCTGCGGTGGCCTTGTGCTTGGCAAGGCGACCATTCAGGCTCTTGGCCAGAGTGATTTTAACGTTAGCCATGCTCAAAGCCTCCTTAACCTAAAAGCTCTTCCACGCTCTTGCCGCGCACCCGGGCGACCTCCTCCGGCCCACGCAGGCTTCTCAAGCCTTGGAAGGTGGCGGAGACGACGTTCTGGGGGTTGTTGGAGCGCAGGCACTTGGCGCGGATGTCGCGGATGCCCGCGGCCTCCATCACGGCACGCACCGGGCCGCCGGCGATGATGCCGGTACCGGGCGCAGCGGGCTTCAAAAGCACGCGGCCCGCGCCGAACTCGCCGATGACCTCATGGGGAATGGTAGTGCCGGAAAGGGTAATGTCGGTCATGTTCTTCTTGGCGTCCTCGATCCCCTTGCGGATCGCCTCGGGAACTTCGGCGGCCTTGCCTGTGCCGAAGCCCACGCGGCCCTTCTCGTCGCCCACGACCATCAGAGCGGCAAACTTCATCACGCGGCCGCCCTTCACGGTCTTGCTGACGCGGTTGAGGGCAACCAGCTTCTCGGTATACTCGCTCTGCTCTTTTTCAAATCTTGGCATAACTCGCTTCCTCCTCCCTTAAAACTGCAGGCCGCCCTCGCGGGCGCCTTCGGCCAGAGCCTGAACACGGCCGTGATAGACATAGCCGCCCCGGTCAAAGACCACCGTGGTGATCCCCTTGGCCTTGGCGCGCTCGGCTACCGCCTGCCCGACCTTCTTGGCCGCCTCACAGTTGGAGCCGAGGCCGAAGCCCTTCTCCAAGGAGGACGCAGAACACAGGGTGACACCGGCGACATCGTCGATGACCTGAGCGTAGATGTTGCTGTCGCTGCGGAACACGTTCAGACGGGGCCGCTCGGGCGTGCCGCTGATCTTGGCGCGCACTCTCTTATGGCGGCGCAAACGCTGTGCGTTGCTGTCGATTTTCTTGATCATATTAGCACACCTCCTTACTTCTTCTTCACGCCGGTCTTGCCTTCCTTACGGCGGATGACCTCGTCAACATATTTGATCCCCTTGCCCTTGTAAGGCTCGGGCGGACGTTTCTCTCTGATCTCGGCGGCGAACTGGCCCACGCGCTGCTTGTCCGCGCCGGAAACGACGATCTTGTTGGGGTTGGGAGTCTCCAGCTTGATGTCTGCGGGAGCTTCCATGGTGACCTGATGGGAAAAGCCCAGATTCATCACCAGCTTGCCGCCCTCCATGGCCACGCGGTAGCCCACGCCGTTCACGTCCAGCTCCTTGGTGAAGCCGTCGGTGACGCCCACCACCATATTGTGGAGGAGGGTGCGGGTCAGACCGTGGAGAGAGCGGTTCTCCTTCAGATCGTTGGGGCGCTCCACGATGAGCTGAGCGCCTTCCTTCTTGATGTGCATGGCAGGAGCGAGGTCTTGCTCCAAAGTGCCCTTCGGGCCTTTTACGGTCACATGGTTGCCCTCACCGATGGTGACCTCCACCCCGGCGGGGACGTCGATGGGCATTCTTCCGATTCTCGACATGGCTCTCTACCCCCTTACCATACGAACGCAAGGACTTCGCCGCCGACGTGGGCCGCGCGCGCGGCTTTATCGGTCATGACGCCCTTGGACGTGGAAATGATGGCGATACCCAGCCCCTTGATGACCCGGGGCAGCTCGTCCGCGCCGGCATAGACCCGCAGGCCGGGCTTGCTCACGCGGCGAAGGTTGGTGATCACCTTTTCCTTGTTTGCGGTGTACTTCAGGGTGATGTGGATCACACCCTGCGTGCCGTCCTCAACGAGCTGGTAGTTCTTGATATACCCCTCGTCAAGGAGGATCTGCGCGATGGATTTCTTCATGTTGCTGGCGGGCACGTCCACCGTTTCATGCCCGGCGTTGGATGCGTTGCGGATGCGCGTCAGCATATCCGCAATGGGGTCTGTGATCTGCATGAGAATACCTCCTATTTAGATTTACCCTTGTTTCCAAGGGTTCAGCGGCAAGGTATCAAGGCTTAGGCACCGTCCTGACCTGTTGCCGCCGTCGATCGTCGAAGCAAGCTCCATATCCCTCGCTTCCACCCAAGGGCGAAAGCTCGCTCATTTCGCTGCTTCTCCTCCCCCAACGAAACGCTGCGCGTTCCGTCGGGTTCCCTTTATTCATAAACCAAGTAAACTTGGCCCATGACATGGGTTGTCCGCAGAGCGGTTTTCAGGCCGCTCTGCGGAGCGAGATTTTACCAAGAAGCCTTTTTCACTCCCGGAATTTGTCCCTTGTAAGCCAGCTCGCGGAAGCAGATACGGCAGATGCCGTAGTCGCGGAGATAGGCGTGGGGACGGCCGCAGATCTTGCAGCGGTTATAGCGGCGGCTGGAGAACTTGGGCTTCGCCTGCTGCTTGAGGATCATCGATTTCTTCGCCATGTTTCCCTTCTCCTTTCTCAGCGGACAAAGGGAGCGCCGATCAGCTCAAGCAAAGCGCGGCCTTCCTCGTCGGTGTTGGCGGTGGTGCAGATGATAACGTCCATGCCCCGGATCTTGTCGATCTTATCGTAGTCGATCTCGGGGAAGATCAGCTGCTCCTTGAGGCCCAGCGCGTAGTTGCCGCGGCCGTCAAAGGAGTTGGGGTTGATGCCCCGGAAGTCACGCACACGGGGGAGCGCCACATTAAACAGACGATCCAGGAACTCCCACATCCGGTCGCCCCGGAGGGTGACCTTGGCGCCGATGGGCATCTCCTCACGGAGCTTGAAGTTGGCCACGGACTTCTTGGCCTTGGTGATGATAGCCTTCTGGCCGGTGATGGCGGCCAGATCGGACACGACGGCCTCCAGCACCTTGGAGTTGTCCCGGGCCTCGCCGCAGGCGCAGTTGACCACGATCTTCTCCAGCTTGGGGATCTGCATGGTGGACTTATAGCCGAACTTCTCCATGAGAGCAGGAGCGACTTCGGTCACATACTTGGCCTTCAGGTTGGGCATACCCTCGGTATCCACAGCCTTGGCGGACTTTTTCTCGGTCTTCTTGGCGGCCGGCTTTTTCGCCGCGGGCTTCTTCTCCGCAGCCTTGGCCTTCACGTCCTCGACGGCTTCCTCGGCCTTGGCCTTCACGTCCTCGGCGACCTTCTCGGCCTTCGCCTTGGCGGTCTTGGCCTTAGTCTTGACTTCCTCGGCCACTTCTTCCGCCTTGGCCTTCACGTCCTCGGCCACTTCCTCGGCCTTGGCCTTCACAGCCTCGACGACCTCTTCGACCTTTTCGGTCTTCTTTTCATCAGCCATTGTCTACTCCTCCTTTCTTAGATTTCGGCGCCGCACTTCTTGCAGACGCGGACTTTCTTGCCGTCGGCTTGGAGCTTGCTGGCCGGACGGGTGGGCTTGTTGCACTTGGGGCACACCCGCATGACTTTGCAGGCGTAGATGGGGGCTTCGCGCTTGATGATGCCGCCCTCTTCGCCCTCGCGGCGGGGCTTGGTGTGGCGGGAGACGATGTTGATCTTCTCCACGATGACCTTGCGATCCTTCGGCATGACCTCAAGAACCTTGCCCTTCTTGCCCTTATCCTTGCCGGAGAGGACAATGACGGTATCGTCCTTCTTAATGCTCATTTTGTTCATCGTTTCTACCCCCTTACAGCACTTCGGGGGCCAGAGACAGGATCTTCATATAATCCTTGTCGCGCAGCTCCCGGGCCACCGGCCCAAAGATACGGGTGCCTCTGGGGTTCTTGTCGTCCCGGATGAGGACGGCGGCGTTCTCATCGAAGCGGACATAGCTGCCGTCGGCACGGTGGATGCCCTTGGATGTGCGGACGATGACGGCCTTCACCACCTCGCCCTTCTTCACGGTGCCGCCGGGCTGAGCCTTGCGGACGGAGGCCACGACCACGTCGCCGATGTTGCCGAACTTCCGCTTGGAGCCGCCCAGCACACGGATGGTCTTGATCTCCTTGGCGCCGGTATTGTCGGCGACCTTCAGATAGCTTTCCTGCTGAATCATACCAGCACCTCCTTATTTCGCTTTCTCGAGGATCTCGACCACGCGCCAGCGCTTGTCCTTGCTGAGGGGCCGGGTCTCCATGACCCGCACGCGGTCGCCCACGCCGCAGGCGTTCTGCTC
>CARXAY010000053.1 GCA_949093475.1 uncultured Oscillospiraceae bacterium | reverse complement strand
CACATACACCATGCCCAACGACAAGCTCAGCGGCACGAGCAGCAACGGCCCGATGAGCGATGAGGAAGTCAGCAGCTACTTCCGCATCCCCGCTCTGGTCACCCTGCCCAACGGCTGGCTCGTGGCGGCCTCCGACGCCCGCTGGCCCAACACCGAGGACTCCCCCAACAATCTGGACACCATCGTCTCCGTCTCCAAGGACGGCGGTAAGACTTGGGAGTGGGAGATCGTCAACTACTTCGCCGACTTTGCGCCCATTCAAGGCCCGACCTATTGGCAGAACGGCATCAAAGGCAAGTTTGCCAGCGCGTCCTTCATCGACCCCGCTCTGACGGTGGATGGCAGCGGGAAGCTCTGGATGCTGGTGGATATGCTTCCCTCCTATGGCGGTAACGCCGGCGGGAACAAGACCGTCGCCAGCACCGGCTTTGACGAGCAGGGCCGCCTGCTGCTCAGCCATGGCACGGCGGGCGGGAACGCCTCCGGTAACGCCGCCGATTACACCTACTATGTGGATCTGAACGCCCAGCCCACCGAGACTGCCCAGAAGGACGGCAAGACGGTTGGCCTGTACCCCATCTGCGCCCGCAGCGACGGCGCGGAGACCGGCTACTATGTGGACATCTTCATGGATCTTTGGTACGACTATGAGGACGAAGGCATGAAGCCTGTGCTGTGCCGCCAGACGGAAAGCGACCACTATGTCCAGAACAATGTCTTCTATCAGCAGTCGGAGTGGAAGGTGATCTGCACCTTCTACATCATCGCCCGCAGCGCCGAGGTGGACGCGGAGAGCGGCCGCTTGGTGTGGAGCGATCCGCAGATGCTGAACGTAAAGAACGACGGCGAGCGGTTCACCGCCGTGTGTCCCGGCCGGGGGACTACCACCACCGTGACGGTGAACGGCAAGCAGACGGAGCGGATCATCTTCGCGCTCTATGATAACGCCACCGGGAATGAACGGGCCAGCACCGTCCATTCCGACGACGGCGGAAAGACGTGGATTCGCGGCGAACGCACCGACGTCGGCGATACCACCGGAAAGGCCAGCGAATCCCAGATCGTCCACCTGCCCAACGGCGATCTGCGGATGTACTCCCGGAACGACAAGAACTACATCCGGTACGCCGACAGCACCGACGGCGGCGTCACATGGGAGGAATCCAAGCTGGATGACGCCCTTGCCTACGGCCGCGACTGCATGGTGTCCTTCATCAATGTGGACGGCGTGTTGATCGGCCCGGACAATACGGTCTACGAACACCTGATTTTGGCCTCCTATCCCAAGGGGGCGGTCAAGAACGGGGAGCATAACCGCAGCAACGGCGTGATCCGCATCGGCTACTTCAATGACGACGCCGGGCAGACCGTCACATGGCTCAACGATGACGCGGTTCGCTTCCCCAACCGCTATAACTACTCCTGCCTGACCCAGCTGCCCGATCACGCGGGCTTTGCGGTACTTTATGAGCAGGACGACACCACCAACCCCAAGGGCGTTATGGCCATGCGCTTTGTCAAGTTCACCGCCGCCGACCTGCTGGGCGAGGACTGGCTCTTTGCGGTGGAGAAGCCCGACGAGGACGTGACCCTCACGGTAGATACCTCCCTCATCGACATGGATTTCGGCGGAAGCCGGACTGTGGAGGTGGAGTATTCTCCTGAGGACGCGCAGGTGAGCTGGAAGTCCTCCGACGGATCCGTGGTCACCGTAGAGGACGGCGTCATCACCGCCGTGGGCGCGGGCAGAGCTACCGTTACCGTGTCGGTCACCAAGGGCGCTCTGACCCGTTCCACCGCCATTCCTGTGATGGTGCAGCCGGAGAGCGGGGAGCTGATCCTGCCTGAGGAATATACGGATGGGATCACCAAGGTGGTCACGCCGGGAAATACCCGGTATGTACTGGACGAGGACGGTGCGATCGACGACGTCCCGTACATCATTTACTCCGCGAACGGAAATCGAGTTCTCCACAACGACACCACAACGAGCGCAACGAATCATTGTACCCCGAGCATGAACGGGGACAAGGCCATGAACGCCAGTCACACCAACGACAACTGGAAGCCCACAGACGACCTGTGGAAGTTGTTGAAGCAGGAGGACGGCTCTTACTTTATCCAAGGCGTGACCAACAGCAAGTACCTGACCGCCACGGCCAGCGGTTCCCAGCTCGCGCTGGGGGATGCCGGCGTCCCGTTTACCATTACCCACCAAGGCGAGGGCGTGTACCACGTCAAGAGCGGCAACAAATTCCTCGCCTTCTCCGGTGGTTGGAAGATTCAGGACACCACCTTTGAGATCCGTCTCTATGGCCGGGTGGTTACCCCGGACGCCACCACCTACACCGTGTCCGCCGACGGCTTGAAGGCCCTGATCCAAGCTGCGGAGATGGACGAGGCGGACTACACCGACGTTCTGGCGCTGGAAGGGGAGTATGACAACGAGGCCGCCGCGCAGGAGGCGCTGGCCCAGATCAACACCGCCGCGCAGGAGGTCTATGGACAGCTTCGCGAGGGCAACCTCACCCGTTATCTGGTCACTTACACCGTCCAAGGTGAGCTGTTGGGCGTCCAGAGCTACTATCCCGGCGAGACCATCGTGCCTATGACCGATCCCGTCCGGGCAGGCTATGTGTTCACCGGCTGGACTGGGATGCCCGAGGACAAGGTCATGCCTGAACACGCTCTGGAGCTGGTCGCGGCCTTCCGCGCCATCACCACCACCGGCGGCAACAGCGGATCTTCCGGCGGCAGCAGCTCCGGGGGCAGTTCGTCCCGTCCCGCCCCCAGCAAGCCTGACGAGGAGGATCTGAAAGAGCCGGATGTGCCGCTGACCGATCTGCCTGTCTCCTTCGTGGACGTGGCCCAAACTGCGTGGTACGCCAAGGCGGTGTCCTCCGTGGCGGCGGCGGGTCTGGTGAAGGGCGTGGGCGAAAACAGGTTTGATCCCACCGCTCCTATGACCCGCGGATCTCTGGCGACTGTGCTTCACCGCCTGTCTCAGGGTAAGACCGACTACGAGACATCCTTCAAGGATGTCGCCCAAGGGAAGTATTACACCGAGGGCGTGGCGTGGGCCGCACAGACCGGCGTTGTCACCGGCTACACCGAAGAGATCTTTGCCCCCGACGATGTCATCACCCGTGAGCAGCTGGCCGTGATGCTGGCGCGGTACGCCAAGCTCATCGGCATGGACACCAAGGCCGATTCCAAGGCACTTGACCAGTTCGCCGACGGTGAGAATACCGGAAGCTGGGCCGTGGACGGCGTAGCATGGTGTGTCGCCAACGGCATCCTTAAGGGCAAGGGCCAGAACGACCTCGACCCGACGGCCAACGTCACCCGCGCGGAGGTCGCCGTCATGCTGGATCGGTTCATCGCCCTTATCAAATGACCGAGGGCGGGCCGATGGGGACATCGGCCCCTACGATCCCACCGAAGCCTGACTGGGGATTACACTCTTCACGGACAAAGGGACGGTTCTTCTGTCAAAACGACAGAAGAACCGTCCCTGTTTATGCTGCTCAGCAGGCCGGGCATAGCCCCCGGATCACGCCGCAGGCGATCTTTTTGCCGGAATTGCCCGACGGCTGGGTGGTGAAATCGTCGGGGCGGTCGTGGATGATGACCGTTTTGCCGATCACCTCACGGACGGAAAAGCGGTTGGTGAGGAACAGGGAGAGGGCAAGCCCGCCGCTGCCGAACAGCGGCGGAAGGTCTCCGGCGTGGTAGGGGTGTTCGCAGCGATGGGGATCGTAGTGGGACATGGCGTCCGCAAACGGGTCGTCCATATTGCCGCCGCAGTCCGTCCCGCTGTGGATGTGAAAGCCGAAAATCGGTTCATGGCAAGGCTGCCCGGCCTTTGGCAGACCGCTGACCTCGGCGAGGACGATAACGCCCTGAGCGGTCTGGTAAAACCGCACGACGCCCGTCAAGGCGGGATATTCCGGGCTTCCCGTGAGCTTGGCGGCCGCTTGAGGACGGCGGATCTTGGAGAGAAGAGACGCGGAGGAACGATCCATAAAAATCCTCCTTCAACACAATCGTTCCATGGGGTATTTTATGCGCGGGGCAGGGCGTGAGTTCGGGCCGATGGAAATTGCTTCAAATAATATTGTGGGAGTTGACAAATTTGCCGGAGAGAAGTAAAATGCAATTGTATATTTTGCCGCAAAAGGCCGGCTTTTCGCTTGTTTGGCACGGCCGAACAAAGAACCTTACGTGGCAAGACCAAAAGAGGAGGACGGGCTTTATGAAACACACCACGAAACGTCTGGCGGCCCTGCTTTTGGCAGTGGTCATGGTTTTCGGCCTGCTGCCCGCAACGGCGCTGGCCGCGCCCCGCAGAAGCAGCCGGACGGGAGAGGTCACCATCGACGTGACCGAATACGGCGCAGACCCCACGGGGACGAAGGAATCCTCCACGGCGGTCATTGCGGCGCTGGAGTATGCCAAGAATAACATTGACGAAGATACGCCGAAGGTCATCTCCTTCCCCAAGGGGGAGTATCACTTCTACGCCGACTACTCCGAGATGCGGGAGCTGTACGTCTCCAACACCATAAGTTGGGGGGAGCGCAGCTACGCCCAAAAGTACATCGGCATTTTGGTGGAGGACATGAAGAACGTCACCATCGAAGGCAACGGCAGCCAGTTTATCTTCCACGGCAACATCTGTACCTTTGCCGCCATCCGTTCCCAGAACGTCGTCTTCCAAAACTTTGACATGGATCACGCCAGCCCCACGGTGGTGGACGTGACGGTGGAATCCTATGTAGACGAAAAAGCGGCCATCCTCTATGTGCCGCCCTGCTATACATACCGGATCACCAACGGCGACTCCATCGCATGGGAGGGCGAGCGCGGGCCGGTTACCGGACAACCCTACTGGACGGGTACGGGAAACCTTAACTATCAGCAGGGCTTCAACACCATTACCGGCCAGACCACCCGCAACCCCGGCAATCGGCCCTTCAGCAATCTTTCTACCATTGAGCAGGTGGACGGCGACCCCACCCGGCTGAAGGTGACCTACAACAGCGCGGGCAACCGTCCGACGCTGGGAATGTGCTTCCAAATGCGCAATCCCAACCCCCGTATGACCCCCGGCACGTTCTTCTGGGAGAGCGACGGGGTGACCCTAAACAACATCAACATCCAGTACCTCCATGGCTTCGGCATGGTGGGCCAGCTCTCCAAAAACATCACCCTGAACACGGTGAAGTTTGAGGCCCGCCCCGGCACAGGCCGCACCAGCGCGGGCTTTGCCGACTTTGTGCAGATGTCCTCCGTGGGAGGGACGGTGACCATCACCAACTGCGAGTTCTCCAACCCCCACGACGACCCCATCAATATCCACGGTACATTCTTGGAGATCACGGAGATCACCGCTGACCGCCGCAGGGCCGTCGTGCGCTATCAGCATGGAGAGACCTGGGGCTTCCCCCAGTATTACCCCGGTGACACGGTGGATTTCTCCGTCAAAAGCTCTATGGCGCCGGTGCGGGGTGATGACGGCCAGCCCATCACCCGCACGGTGGAATCGGTGGTCAACCCCGGCGAGGGGCTGAACCTGAACGGCAACGCCCGGAGCAAGACCGACCAAAACGACATGAAGACCATCATTGTCACATTTAATGAACCGCTCCCCGACACGATCACCGCCAACAACTATGTGGTGGAAAACGTGACCTACACCCCCGAGGTGCAGATCGACCACTGCCGCTTTGTGGAGACCCCCACCCGGGGTATTCTCTGCACCACCCGCCAGCCGGTGGTCATTGAGGACAACTACTTTGACCGCATGGGTCAGGCGGCCATCTATATCTCCTGCGACGCCAGCAGTTGGCGGGAATCCGGCCGCACCGAGGACGTGACCATCCGCCGCAACACCTTTGTGGTCAATCCCCGTACGCAAGCGCAGGCGGCCATCTATGTCGATCCCTCGGGCAACGGCAGCGAGGGCAACCGCATCCACAAGAATATGCGCATTGAGAACAACGTGTTCCACATGGACAACACCGGCGGCACTCAGGTAAACGCCATTCACGCCAAAAGCGTGAACGGCTTGACCGTGCAAAATAACACCATTCTGCGCTATCAGCCCAACGTGGATCTGGCCCTCTCCGCCGCGAATGTAAACATTTCTGCGGGTGGCACTCAAGGCACGACCCTCAACGCGACAGGGAGCATTTACAGCTCCGGGACGCGGGCGCTTCAATTCACCGACTGCGAAAATATCACGGTAAAGAACAATGTCTACGATGACGGTATTTTTGCGGGGATCGGCGGCAACAGCTCCGCCCAGATCACGAGCGAGAGCAGCGACGTTGCCCTGACCGGGACGCAGGTCAACCCCGACGTGGGCGCGGCGAGCTATTTCAGCTCCAACCCCGCGGTCGCCACCGTGGACGCCAGCGGCGTGGTCACCGGCGTGAGCGAGGGGACGGCGGAGATTTACGCCTACCGCACCGCCGCGGGCCGCACCTTTGAATCCAACCACCTGACCTTCCAAGTGACGGGCACAGCCGCCGCCAAGCCCAGCAAGATCGAGATCGGCGGCGGCGCGGACGCGGTGGAGATCGGCGCGGCCAGCGACGCCTTCACCGCCACGGTCGAAGGAAGCACGGGCGCTGTGGCTTGGGCGGTGAAGCCGCTCACCAACGGCGCGGCGGCGACCATTGACCAGAGCGGCGTCCTCACCGCCACCGCCCCCGGCGTGGTGGAGGTCACTGCCTCTCTGGGCGGGGTCACCGCCAGCAAGCTGGTGACGGTGAAGAAGCCCAACTATGACTATCTCTCCGATTTGGAGTGGACGAGCGCGACCGCCGGGGACAGCAGCTATAATAGCGGCAAGCCGGTAAAGGACGTGTCTTGGGAATCGGAAAAAGACAGCAATCCTGTCCAGCCCATTAAGCTGATCGGGCAAGATGGCGGCGAGGTCACATTTGCAAAGGGCATTGGCACGCACGCGGAATCTATCATCACCTATAATCTTACGGGGAAGGGCTATACTCGCTTTACTGCGCAGGCAGGTGTCAGCTATTATAAGAAGGACAGCAGCCAGCCGCATCTGAACTTCGTCGTAAAGGGCGACGGAACTCAGAAATTCGCCAGTGGAGAGCTTGTGGCGACCGCGACAGAAGGTGTTTATAACGCATACAAAGCGGTTGATGTGGATCTCACCGACGTGAACACGCTGGAATTGAGCCTCACCCAGCCCAGCAACGTGTGGAGCGCCCACGGCAACTGGGCGGACGCCAAGCTGTACACCAACAACCAAGCGCCCAGCATCGACGAAAACCACAATTTCGGACTCTTTACCCCTTCCGATAAGAGCACGGTCACCATACTTTATGACTGCACAGACAACGAAAACGATGAGGAGAGCGGCACCCTCTTTGCCTGGTATATGGCCGACACCCAGAACGGCCACTACACCCGCATTGAGGGCGCGAACACCGATACCCTGATCTTCACCGCCGCCACCAGCGAGAAGTGGATCAAGGCGGTGGTGGTCCCCCGGGACGCCACCGGACGCTACGGCGCACCGGTGACCACCTCTGCCAAACAGGCCCCCAAAGCGGCCGTGGTCACCGACGACGCCACTCTTTCCTCCCTGTCTGTGACGGGGCTGACCCTCACCCCCGCCTTTCATCCCGACGTGACTAACTAAACCGTCAACGCCCCCGCGGCGGTGAATTCTGTGACGGTGAACGCCGCCGCCACCCAGACGACCGCCAAGGTGGCAGGGACGGGCAGCATACCCCTCACCGCCGCCGAGGAGACGGTCATGGTGATCGTCACTGCCCCCGACACAACCACCACCAAGAC
>CARXAY010000052.1 GCA_949093475.1 uncultured Oscillospiraceae bacterium | reverse complement strand
GGTTTTGAGGACGGCGCTGCCGCCAAAATACACATCTCCGCAGCCGTCCGCCGAAAACCCGCCCTCAAGAGTGGCGTTGTAGCCGTTGCCGCTGAGGTCGTAGACGGTCTCGTGGTTGTGGTTCATGTTGTTGGAGGTAAAGTCGTAGGCCAGCACCAGAGAGGACTTGGAGGGCACTTCCATGGCGATCTGCGTGCCCGGCCCTTCGGCCAGACGGGCGGCCCGCAGCTCATAGTCGGAGAACTGCCCCTCGGAGTGGGTCGCCCCGCCCCAAGTCTTTTCGCTGACGATGGCGATGGCCCGGAGGACGCGCTGGTGGATGTCCAGCTCGGTCATGCCCTCCTGACTTTGGTCGCCCCAGATGACCGCTTTCGCGCCCAAGAGGTTGGGCTCGCCGGGCAGGGGATCGGTGTTGCCCCCGAACATGGTGGGATTCCAGCTGTTGAACAGATACTCCGCGTTGGGCACGTCCCGGCCGGAGCGGCCGGGGTTGCCGTAGAGGAAGGAATCCCGGCAGTTGACGATGCCGTAGCCCTCCTTGGCCCGCTGAGCGGGGTTTTCGTAGTTGGTGTGCCACACGTCCAACTGGTAATGCTCCGCCAGCTGGGCGTGGGTCATGCCCAAGGCGGTGGTGGCGGTGCGGAAGCTGCCGTTGCCCGCGCTCGCGCCCCACATACGGATCTTGGTGTCCGGGCCAAGGTTGCGCTGAATGGTCTGGCGCATCGTGTCTGCAAATTTGGCAAAGGCGTTGTTGGTGGCGTTGTCATGCACCCAGTATTCGTCCGCGCCGATGTGGACGATGTCGCCGTAGATGGTGGGCTCGCTGCCGGAGGTGTACTCGTCCCACAGCGTGGTGGCAAGGCGCAGGGCGCGCTCCTTGTTGCTCCCCGTCAGATCCAAAAGCTCCAGATACCCGGCGTTGGAGGTGAAGCTCTCGGCGGGCATCGTACCGCCCTCCAGCCAGTCGATGCCGTCCGGGTTTTCCATGGCGTATTTGTTGTAGACCAGAGAGTGGGCGGGGAGGTCAAGCTCGGTGAGCAGGTACATCCCGTAGTCCTCGGTCAGCTGCTCCAAGGCGCGCCACTCCTCCTTGGTGTAGGTGGGGTTGCCGCCGTAGTCGGGGTCTTTGTTGTAGTAGTCGGCGTTGATGGCCTCGGCGGGAATCCCCGCGTGCTTCGTGCCGGAGCTTTTGGCCAAGGAGGGGAAGGTCTCGCTCTCCAGACGGTGGAAGCCGGAGTGGGTGTCCATGGTGGCTTGGCCCTTGGCGATATTGGCGTTGTCGTTGTCGTTGACATGGAGGTCATACTCGCTCATCTTATACCAGAGCATGATCTTGGCGTAGTCCTTGAGCTGCTGATAGCGGTAAGGGGTGCGGGCGATATCCAGCTTGACGCTGCGCACGGCGTAGGCGGGGTAGTCGCGCATGATCCCCATGGGGATGGAGGCATGATCCGCCGCCTGCCACAGGATCTGCTCCGCCGTGATCGTGCCGAAGAGGCAGCCGGTGTAGGTGGGGGCATAGATCTGCACGCCCTCTCCGCTCACCCGCATGAGGTAGCCCTCCTTGCCCAGATCGTAGCGGTCAGCAGCAAGGGACTCGATGTAAATATCGTCGGCTGTGCCCGACGTTCCGGCGACGATGGGCAGGGTAAGGCCGGTGATCTCCAAAAGGTCGGCCTTCATGTTTTCCGCCGCTTTTTGGAGGCCCACGTTGGCCGCGTCGTTGACCACGATGCGGCTCGTTTCAGAGAGGGTGAAGCTCCCGTTGTAGCCGTACCACTCCTGAATGGCGGGGATGACCTCCGGCTTGGGGTTGGGGGAGGTCACCGCGGGAAACCAAGCGGCGGGATAGCTGCCCTTGTGGTCAGGGACGGTGACGGTGAGGTTTTTCTGCTGGTATTCGGCGGGGCTTTCGTTGTCCCAAGCCCGGATCAGGAGTTTGACCTCCCGCGCGCCGATGTTCTTGCCGCCGATGGTGCCGTCGTTGGCCACCACGTTTTCCAGCGTGCTGCCCGCCACGGTGAGGGTCGCCCCCTGCGACGGGGCGGGGAGGGTCACTTCGCTGCCCGAGGCGCTGACGGTGGAGACGGTGGCCTTAGCCAGCTCGGCGGCCACGTCCACGGGGGTGTGGAGGTTTTCGTTGACGCCGAAGATCTCGATCTCCCGGAGGTTGACATTGTTGCCCGCAGGGGCACGGGTATTGGTCTTTTCCACGTAGAGGCGGATATACCGGCCCACTGCCACCGACGTATCAATGCGGGGCGTTGAGGTGCGGGTGATCACGTCCGCGTGGATATTGCCCTGATTGGTCACGATGCTCAGGCAGCCGTCGGTGGCCGGGTCAAGATTTTGAAACTGTTTGTCCACGGAGGGGCGGGATACGGAGACGATGGTGCGCCAAGGCCCGTTTTCCGGGTCGTCGGTCGTCTCAATGCGGTAAGCCATGGCCCACACCTTGTTGTTGGGGACATAGTGGAGCTTGATCTCGCTCAGTTGAGAGCCGGAGGCGCCCAGATCGATCAGAAGCCACTGGGGCGTCTGAGACCTGTCGTCGCCGGGGTCAGCGTCAGTGCCCACAAAATTCTTCAAGTCTCCCGAATTCCACTGTGTGTCGGTGATATTGCCGTCCACGGCGTTTTCGGGGGAGGTGTTATCTGCGGAGGAGAAGGCGGTGGCAGGGCGGCCCTTGGCCAGATTGTACGCCCCCTCGATGGGGTCTTCTTGGGCTTCCGAAAGGTGTCCCATCAGTTCAAATTCCAAAACCCCGGTGTTGTTTCCGCGTGCGAAGCGGTTGACGGCGTCGAAATTCAGGCGGATATACCGTCCGACCTTCACAGTTTGTATACTGGGGGTGCTGGAGAGGGTGATGGTATCTACGCCGATCACTCCGCGGTTTTCTTTGTCGTTAAATGTGGTGATAATGTTTTGCCCTGCCTCTTTACCCATCTGGTTGGCGGCCACTGCAGCGGATATACTGCCGTCATAAGAGGCGCGGGTAACGGAAGCGATGGTTCGCCAAGTTGTGGCGTCGGGAGTGTCCGCCGTCAGAATTTGATACTTGGTAGGCCAGACCATGTTGTCCTGATAGTAGAGCTTGATCTCTGTGATATCCGCCACGCGGGTATTTTCACCCAGATCAAACTGCACGTAGATCGGGGTTTGCGCTTCGTCATCGCTTGCGGGAGTACCCGACTTCAGATTGGCGGATTCCCAGCGGTGTCCCACAACACGGGTGGCATCGCCGTCGGTCAGCTTATCGACGGTGTGGCTCGCAGTCTCTCTGTCAGATCCCGCCTCGCGGGATTCCACGCCCACAATGCCCACGCTGTTGGGGCGCAGCAGGTTGACCGGGGCGCTGTCTGCGGCAAAGGCCGCCGTGGGCAGCAGGGAAACGGCCATGAGAAGAGCCAGAAGCAGGGCGGCGGCGCGTTTGAGTTTCCGATCCATTTTTATCATCCCTTTCATTTGGATAAAACAAGGGGCAAGCCGAGGGTCTCGGCTTGCCCCTCTTGGGTTTACTTGATGAGCGCGATGAACCGATCCAGCATCACCGCGACCTCCGCGCGGGTGACGTTGGCCGTGGGGTCAAGGTCGTTCTGGCCCTTGCCCTTCAAAATACCATTCTCGACGCACCAAGCCACGCCATCGGCGGCCCAGTCGCCGGTATTCTCACCGTCGGCGAACTGGTTAAGAGTCTTGGAATCGGCCTTGGTGTCCATGCCGATGAGCTTGGCGTACCGCGCCAGCATGACGGCCAGCTGCTCCCGGGTGATAACATCGTCGGGGGCGAAGATGTCGGTGGTATAGCCGGTCACGACCTTCGCCTTGGCCGCCCAAGCAACACCTTCGGTGTAGTACTTCCCTTGGGAGACATCCTTGAAGGTGGTCTCATAGTCGATCTTACCCTGAGACAGGCGGTGGAGAACGGTAGCCAGAGATCCGCGGGTCATGGGAGCGACGGGGCTGTACTTGTTGCCGCCCGTGCCGTTGACCAGTTCAAGCCCGGCCATCTTGTGGATGGCTTCCTCCGCCCAAGGAGCGGCCTCTGCCACGTCCTCGAACTTGGTTTCAGGTTCGGGGATGGTGGCAGGAATCTCCGCCTTGACCAGCTCCTCCCCGTTTTCGTCGGTGACGGTGATGGTCACGTCGCCATTCTTGGCAGTGACGGTCTCCGACTTCGTTCCGTCGGGCTGGGTCACTGTTTCGGTGACGCTGCCGTCCGGCTTGGTGACGGTGGTCACCTTACTGCCGTCGTCCCGGGTCTCGGTGGTGGTGGAGGTGGAGGGGCGGGAGCTGCCACCGCCGGAGGAGGAGCTTTGCTTTTTCAGCCCAGCGCGGGCGGCGGTGAGGATGGCCAGCGCATCGTCGATCTCGGCCTGCGTGGCGGCGGCGGTGTCCAAAACAGCAGCCGCGTCGTTCAGGGCCTTCTGGAACGCGTCCCAAGTAGAGGCGGTGTAGTTGTCGTTGGCGACGGTGAGACCGTCGTCATAGGCGGCGCGCAGGGCGCTCTTGTCGGCGATGGCGGGGGTGACCGCCCCGGTGGGGTCGGTGGTCAGCGTGCCGCGATAGCGCCCTGTGCCGGTGACCTCCAGCTGGATGGTCTTGCCCTCGGCGTCAGCGGGGACGATGAGGGCGTCGCCGGTGACCGTTTCCTCCGTTCCGTCCTCCGCCGTGATCGTCCACTTGCACGTGACGGTGGCGTTGCTGGGCCGGAGGTCGGCGGTGAGCCGCTCGCCCACCTGCGCCGCGCCGTGGATGGCCACAGAGGTGAGGGGGATGCCGGCGGCGGCGGAAATGACCAGATCCCCGTGGATCTTGTTCTCAGCGATGGAAATCTGGGCGTGGGTATCATCCACGACGGTGTAGGTGAAGTCGGTGAACGCCGCGCCGCCCATGGTGATGCTGATATCCTCCTTGGCGGCGGGGAGGATGTACCCGGCCGCCGGGGTGATGGTGATGGTCAGGGCGGCGTTGTGGGTGACCTTGTGGTGATCCTTGTCGCCCATGTCGCAGGTGAGGTCCACAAGCTGGTCGTCGATGACATACGTCTTGAGGTCGGCCTCGCCGGAAATGATGAGGTTGCAGGTCACGCCGTGGGTAAAGGTGAGAACCCGTTTGGCGGGGTCAGCTTCGTCGGGCAGATAGGTGTAGTCGGTAAAGACCGTGTCCGTGTCCTTGTTTTTTACGGTAATGGTGGTGGGCTTCATCTCGTAGCCCTCTTCAGGGGTGAGGGTGATGGAGAATTTCTCGCCGTGGGTGGCGGTGTGGTCGTGCTGATCCATGTTGCAGGTGATGTGGGTCAGATCGTGGGTAATGGTGTAGGTTTTCAGGCGGAACTTGGCGTCGATGGTCACGCTGGTGATGCCGCGGGGCATGGTGAAGGTGTAAAGCCCCTCGGTGGTCGCGTCTGCGGTGGCGACCACCGCCTCGCCCACATTGGGAATGCCCTTCAAAGAACCGGGCACCAGCTCATAGCCCTCGTCGGGGGTTACGTTCAGGCGGACGGTGCTCCCTTCGGGGATCTGGGAGCGGCCAATGGTAACAATGCCGCCCGTAAAGGTCTGGGGATTGTGGACGACGACGTTTGCCGCGCCCCGGACGGCGATGGTGACGGTGCGGTGCGGCCCGGCCTCGTGGAGGTCGTCGGCGGCCCGGCGGACAGCGTAGTTGCCCACCCCCAGACCGGTGATCCGCGCAGAGCCGTAGGTGCTGCCCGAGGCGGTCTCATCTCCGATCAGATCGGAAAATTCTGTCCAGCCGGTCTCGCCGGGGTCGTCCGTGCCGTTTGCCACCTGCTTGTATTCGTACACCCGGCCCTTGAAGAGCCCGGTGATCGCGCCGTCTTTCGCCCCTTCGGCGGAGACGTTCTCAAAGGTGGGAACGGCCTTCAAGGGCAGACCCGCCAGCTTGGTCATGGTGATGGGGAGGGATTCTGAACTGCCCTCATAGAGACCCTTGCCGGTGATGACCACCTTATACTGTGCGTCCACGTTGGCGGCAGCTTCGGCAACGGTGTACTCCTTCTCCGTTGCGCCGCTGATGGCGGTGAAGTCGGTGTCAGTCTTGCCCTTGCGCCACCACTGGATCTCAATGGACTTCTTGGCGTCCTGAACGAAGGAGTGGAGGTCGGCGGACAAGGTCGCGCCGATCCTCGGGCCGCCGGAGACAGTCACATTCCCCTCCAGCTTCCATTTCACGGTGACCTCGCAGGAGGCGGAGACGCGGCTTCCGTCGTGGGCGATGGCGTAGATGGTGGCAGTGCCCGGGCCAATGCCGGTGACCGTGCCGTTGTCCACCGCGGCCACGCGGACGTCGCTGCTGCTCCACGTCACCGTCTTGTCCGAGGCGTCCTCGCCGCCCACCGTGGCGGTGAGGGTGGCGGTGTGGTTGGTGTTGCTCTCGTTGGCGTAAAGGGTGAGGGCGTTTTGGGAGAGGGTGACGGAGGTGGCCAGAATGGGGTCGAGGCGCACCAGAACAGTGACCTCATATTCCGTCTTGCTCCACGGGCGGGTCACCGTGCCGCGCACGGTCTGATCGACCAAGGAATTGGAGTCATAGCTGCTCTCGACCCAAGTGATGGGGAGGGAGCGGGTCGCGCCGTTGCTGAACTGCAGCACCGCTTTGGCGGGCAGGGAGGGCTTCAAGTCGTTGAAGGTGGTGCGGTGCTGGGCGGTGACCCGGCTGGGGGTGACGGTATAGCCGGTCACGTCGGGGGGATCGGAGAGGGTGACGGTGAGCTGGGGCTGGACGTTCTGAGAGTTGGTCACCCCGCTGGGGAGGGTCAGCGTGCCGGTGAAGGTTTGGTTGGTTTGCGCGTCGGGATCATAGCCCGTGCTGTTCCACGCCACCGGGATACGAACCTTCGTGCTGTCGGCCAGCGTGGCGACCACATGAGTGGGGGCGTTCAGGCTGGCCCATTCGTCGCCTCTTACGCCGGTGAGGGTCACGGGGGTGATGGAGGAGATGTCGGTGTCATCGGCGGGGGCAGTGCGCGTGCCCTTGACAATGATCTGCTGAAGATTGATTGCAGAAGCGGCATTTGCATTCACATTGACTTCCGTAAAGAAAAGACGAAGATAACGAGGATTGTCCGGAATCAGGGCAAGCTGTTCCGCAGTGAGCGTGTCTTTTTTCTTCTCTCCAGAAACGTTTTCGGCGGGCTTGTCAAAGGTGGCGATGGTCGTCCAGCAGGAAGCGTCCTTGGCGTTGTCGCCGGTAAAGGTGTTGGCGTCGATGCCGGGGTCAACGGCGCTTTTGCTGCCATTGGTATCGGCGTAATTCACAGGGGTAAAGCTGTCACCGGCCACCTGAACCACATATTTAGTGGGCCATGCCTTATTGCCTGTGGCAGGCTGTATGGAGATCTCGGTAATGGAATTGACCGCAGCAGCGGTGCCGTCACCCTTCAGGTCTACCACGATCCATGCGGCAGCACCGTCGATCAGGTTGCTGGAGTAGGCGGTTTTCATGGCGTTGCTGCCCCACTCACCGGCTTCAACGCGCACGTTGTTCGGGCTTTTGCTGTCGCTTATTCCGGAGGCAAATACGCGGCTGCTTCCAACGATCAGATCACCCTCCGGCGTGACGCTGCCCTCAGCAGGGCGAACCGTGACATTGGATGTCAGGGTAAAGCAGCCGGGGTTGGTGAGCAGCGCGTCGGCGAGGTCAAATTCACCCACGAAGGTGTAGGTGGCGGGGGTAATAGCGTCGTAAGAGCCGCAGCTCCATGTGACCGGGACTTCGGTGGTCGTCCCGCCGCTGGTGGTGATGCTCACCCGGTCGGGCAGGGGGACGTTCCCCGCCGCAGTGCCGTTGGCGACAGTGACCCCATCGGGGTTGGCGGGCTGCTCATAGATGTTGGGGT
>CARXAY010000051.1:2910-7913 GCA_949093475.1 uncultured Oscillospiraceae bacterium | reverse complement strand
CGGCTGCCGTCGGTGAGGTGATAGACCAGTCTGTGGTCGTAGTATTCCACCGCGTTCACATGGTTCAGGGGAAGGGGGATCAGGCCGTCGGCGGTTTTGACCGCGATGACGGGAACGGCCCGCTCCGGCGGGAGCAGCTCGGCCAGACACCGCTCCAGCTCCTCATACAGCCGCTCAGGCTGGACGGGCTTGAGAAGATAGGACACGGGATGAACACAATAGGCGTCCAGAGCAAATTCTTTGGAGGCGGTGAGATAGAGGATGAACGAGTTCACCTCCTGCGGCGCGTTTGTCAAGACGGCCAGAAGCTACTTCATCAATCTGGACAATGTGCTGTCTATCTCTCCCTATGGCTTTCGGATGAAGAACGGGGAGGAATTTCCCATCACCAAAAAGTACATCGCCGCCAAGGAGTCCTTCCTGCGGCACAAATTCGGAGGTGGTCACGCGTGATGCCGGAAATCCTGCGGGATCTGTCCATCATCGCCATTCTTGCCCACTGTCTCATTATGTTTATGATGCTGTATGAGAGCCGGTTCTCCCGGGCCAAGACCTACGCCGCCCTCATCACCCTCTACGTTGTGGCCGTGACCGTCATGCTGCTGGTCGTCCACTTCTATGGGATTCAGACGGCGGGCCGGGTGATGGTGCCGGTCTGCATCCTGCCCAGTCTTCTGCTGTTTCTCTTTATGGCGAAGAACCGGGGCGCGCGGTTTTTGTTCACCTTCTGCCTTGTAGACACACTGATGCTGGTGATCCTGATCCTCAGCCGCCTGTTTGACGCCCTGCTGGGGGACACCGGCGCGGCCATGCTCCTCATCCGGCTACTCTTCCCGCTGCTGATGGAGTATCTGCTGGTGAAGTACGTCCGCAAGCCCTACCTCCGCCTGCAGCGGGAGGCGAAAAAGGGCTGGCTCGCCTACTCCCTTTTGTCGGTGATGTTTTACCTCACCATCCTCATCGACGCCTTCTATCCCAAGATCATATTGGAGCGTCCGGGGGAGATCCCCCAGCTGGTCATGTTCCTCCTGCTCCTCCCGGTCATGTACCTTACTATCTTCACCGCGCTGGGCCGGCAGCTGGCCCTGCTCGCGGGTCAGGAGCGGCAGCACGCGCTGGAGCTTCAGATCAAGCTCACCGGCGACCGGCTGAAGCTCTGGGAGGAAAAGGAGCGCAGCCTGAACATCCTCAAGCACGACCTGAAGCATCAGGTGCTTCTTCTGGACGACTACATCAAAAGCGGGCAGTATGAGAAAGCGCAGACGTATATCAACGCTCTGACCGAGCATATCGACAAGAGTACGCCGAAAAACTTCTGCCAAAACCGTGCCGCCAACGTGGTGCTGTCTTACTACCAAAGCGTCGCGCAGGAAAAGGGCATCACCTTAAGGGCGGCGGTGAACCTGCCCGAAGCCCTCCGGGTGGATGAGATCGATCTGGCCGTCATCCTCTCCAACGCGCTGGACAACGCCATCCACGCTCTGGAGCGCTGTCCGGACAAGACCATCTCCGTCAAAGGGTTTACAGAGGCGGACACACTTTATTTGGAGGTTAAAAATCCCTTTCAGGATTCGGTGGTTTTTGAGGATGGCATCCCGCTGTCCAAGCAGGAGCAGCACGGCTATGGCACACGTTCCATCGTGACCATCGTAGAACGGTATGGAGGGATCTACTCCTTCAGCGTTGAGCAAGGCAGCTTCGTGTTTCGGTGCAGTATGTGACCACAGGAGGATTTCAGGATATGAATGTGAAGAGGAAAAACTTGGTTCAAAAAATCGTTTCGGCGGGTTTGGCCCTCAGCTTGTGTCTGGGTCTGCTCCCTGCCACCGCCTTGGCCGCTCCCAGAGCGGCGTCGGTTCAGGACGCCCACGACTGTGCCGCCGCCGCAAGCGTCGCTTCCTTGCTGGAGCTGCAAAATGTCCTCGGCGGCGGCGGGGAGGACATCCTTTTGTCCCCCGCAGAAGATGACGCGGTCTGGAGCGTCACCTCCGCCCTGAGCGTCCCCGCCGGCCGCACCGTCCACATCCGTGTGGCGGAGGGAAAGCGCGTCACCCTCAAGCGGGGCGGCAGCGCCACGGGGATCAACCTCTTTCAGGTCGCGGCGGGAGGCACGCTGATCCTCGGCGATGGGCAGGTCTCCTACAACGGCGCGTCCCTCACCGAGGCGGCGCAGAAGGGAGACTACACCGTCATCGACAAGTTTTCGGGCAGTCTTATTTTGGACGGCGGCGCAGTGTGGACGAAGGGCAGCGCCTATACCCCCGGAGACAGCGTGGGGGACAATATCGTCATGTATGACGACGACGGCGGACAATACCGCTATACCAACAGCGGCGTCACCGCCACCGCCGCCCTCATCCAAAGCAGCGGCACGCTGGACATCTGGAACGGCGTCAAGCTGCAAAACAACGTCCTTCGCAACGGCGCAAACTCCTACGGCAGCGCGATCCAGAGCCTTTCCGGCTCTACCCTTGACCTGTTCGGCGGCGAGATCAGCCACTGTGTCACAGCAGCCCTCGGCGATGATAACAACAACGACACCGGCCGGGGCGCGGTATTCATCGGAAGCTTTGTCACCAGCAACTGGAACGCCAAGCCTGCCATCACGAACTCCCATTTCAATATGTACGGCGGCGTCATCACCAACAACGCCATTGTCGGCAATAATCAGGACGGGGGCGGCGTCAGCGTGGAGACCGCCTATATGGATCTCTACGGCGGCGAGATCTCTTACAACCACGGCGGTCTCAGCGCCACCGGAGGCGTCACCGGCGACGGCGGCGGCCTCATGGTGCGCAACAACGCCCAATTCACCATGTGGGGCGGCAGTGTGGATCACAACTTTGCCGGCGGCTACGGCGGCGGTATTGTGGCTTGGAACGCCACAGTGAACATCAAGGGCGGCTCTATTACCCAGAACAAGGCCAGCTACGGCGGCGGCGTAGCCATTGCCTCCAGTAACGACGGCAATGAGAATGTGACCGCCCAAGTCGCCATGGACGGCGGCGTCATCTCCCATAACGAGGCCATCAACAGCATTGCGAACAACGCAGGCATCGGCGGCGGCATCTGTGTGGGCGCGGGCAGCCGCGTCATGGGCTGCTCGCTGGAGCTGACCGGCGGCGTCATCCGGCAGAACACCGCCGTCAACGGCGGCGGCATGGCCGTCTACGCCGGCGGCGGCTATGACGAGGGCAGCCTGCGCAACACCTCGGCCACCCTGTCGGGCAACTTCCAGCTCACCACCAACTCCGCCGACCAGCACGGCAACGGTATGTATATCGAAAACACCAACTCCGCCAACCGCCACTATCTGGTCAAGCTCGCCGGCGGCGCAAGGGTAGACACCAACAACCCGGTGTATTTTGCCAACGTGGGCAAAAACCAGACCCCCATTCAGGTCACCGACACCCTCACCACCGAGGGCACGGCGGCCATCTTTGAGTTCTCCGAGGACTTCTGGAAGGGAAGCAACGCCAGCTACGCCAAGGCGGAGGCCAACAAGAAGGTCGTCACCTTCGCCAAGGACGTTCAGGAGAATAAGATCGCCTTGGAAAGCTCCCAGTGGTATCTGGGCGCGAGCAGCGGGGATCTTGTGCTGAAAAACGCCAGCGACACGCCCCAGTATACCATCCGAAACGGCACGCCCGTGACCGTGTTGGGCAAGGTCTACTACCGGGTCTACGCCGACCTCACCGACGCAGTGAGCGAAGCCGTCAACGGCGACGTTCTCTATATCTTCTACAACACCACCATCGACACCCCGGCTGTCGTTTCCGACAACAAGCACCTGACCCTCATGGCCGAAAGCACCTCCTCCGCCAGCCGGGACGCCGCCCTGTCGGGCAGCGGCCCTTCCAAGACCTGCTGGCTGGAGGACAGCAGCTACGGCTACACCATCATGCGGGGCAGCTTCCTGCAGTACGTCGGCACGGGCGGCACTCACAACGCCAGCGGTGGAACGAGCGGGGTTCGCTCCTACCGGCTCACCACCAGCTCCACCCTTACCGCCGCCAACACCCTGAGCTTCAACATCCGCAACGACTACACCATCACCCTGTCCTCCCGGCTCTATCTGGGGGAAAGCGCCAAGGGCACAGGCGCGGGACAGGCGGCCATCACCGTGGCCGGCAGCGCGGCATTGGAGGTAGGACAGGTGGCCGCCGCCGGGATGGGCGCAGGCGCGCTGACCTTCGACGGCAACTTCTCCTCGCCGAAGGAGGGTTCTATGTTTCAGGTCAACGGTGCGCTGACCTTCCACAGCGGCATCACCGTCAAAAACCACACCAACTACTCCATGGCCCACCCCGGCACGGTAGAGGTGCGGGGCGGCGGTGTGTTCACCATGAAGGACGGCTCTGCCATCAGCGGCGGCGTCTCCCCCGTCGCCGGCGCGGTCTACGTGGCTGAAAACGGCTCGTTCACCATGGACGGCGGTTCTGTCTCAGGCAACACCGGCGCAATGCCCCGGTACGGGTTCTTCACCGACAGTTCCCGCCTGCGCGGCTACGACAGCGCCTATTGGGGGCAGCCCAAGTACTACATGGGCGCGGGCGCGATCTATAATCTGGGCGGGTTTACCATGAACGGCGGCGCGATCACGGGCAACCGGGGCGAGTACGGCGCGCTGGCCAATCTGGGCGGCACGACCCGGCTGGTCGGCGGTTCGATCTCGGAAAACACCGCCCTCACCGGTATCGGCGAGGGGAAAAACTCCCTGTCCGTCGCCGGCTACACCGAGGGGGCGAAGCCCGCCATCCCCGACGCCACTGCATACAGTCCCAACGCCGCCAGCGGCGGCGGCGTGTACGTCGGCGGCGGCACGGCGGAGATGGCGCGGGGCTTTTCCGTCACCCAAAACACCGCCCAAACCGGCGGCGGCGTGGCGGTGGGCTGCGGCCGGGACATCTCCCGGAGCATCAGCGGCTATGATTCCGTGACCGGCGGTCTGGAATACCTCCCCGATGGCACCGCCACCGCAAAAGAACCCCGCTATGCCACCC
>CARXAY010000051.1:0-2900 GCA_949093475.1 uncultured Oscillospiraceae bacterium | reverse complement strand
CGCCGAAACTCAGGGCAGGGTAACGCTTCAAGGCGGCTCGTTGACCGATAACACCGCCTCCGGCGTGGGCGGCGGTCTTGCCGTGGACGGCGCGGGGGCGGAGGCCGACGTTGACGCCGGCGTCATCCTTCAGCGCAACACCGCCCGGTCGGGCGGCGGCATCGCCGCGGCGCAGGGCGGCCGGGCCGTTTTCCGCAACGAGCTGACCGAGAACACGGCCCAGAGCGGCGGCGGCGTGTATGTGGGCGCGGGCAGCACGGTCACGGCGCAGGGAAGCCTCACCGCCAACCAAGCCGATTACAACGGCGGCGGCGCTTACGTGGAGGGCGGCGATACGCCGGGCAAGCTGATTCTGGACGGCGCGCTGGTGAACAACAACCGCCTGAACGAGCCCAGAGGCTTCGGCGTGGGCATCTACAACTGGGGCGAGCTGGAGCTGACGGCCGCAGGCGGCGTTCAGCCCGCTGTCAGCTACAACGACCGCATCTATCTGGAGACAGGCCGGGTGGTGACCCTTGCGGAGAGCTACGACATCACCGCCAGCGGTCAAAGCTCCAACAACAAGCTGACCTTGGATTCCCGGGAGACGGGGAACGGCACGGCGATCCTCAAGGCCGCCAATGCGGCTCAGGCCGCCGACACCCTCTCCAGCGGACTGATCACCCACTATACCCATCCCATGGCCCAGCGTCAGGCGGACAGGACGGTTCTGGAGCTGAACTCCATCCCGGTCTACTATTATGACCGCTGTCCCCAGCGCAGCGGAAGCGGTCTGGACTCCCATATGGTGCAAGTGCCCTATGCCTCCGGGGACACCGTGATCCTCCAAAACTTCTCCGTGGGCGATGACGCCGGTTTCCAGACCCCGGAGGGCAAGAGCTTTCTCTATTGGGTCACGGTAGATGAAAACGGCAAGTATCTGAACTTTGAGGGCAAGGTGGTGGAGAACCTTTCCGACGCCCGCACCTACTTCGCCGGCAACACCATCGCCTCCCTCTCCGCCCCGGTCTATCTGGAGGCTGTCTACGGCGATGTGCAGTATTCCGCCACCCTCCTGATCCAAGACGAGGACGGAAAGCAGGTGGACAAGGGCACTTGGGGCTCTATTTCCCTCTCCGGCGCAAGCCACAACGAAGCCACCGGCGCTTATACCTACTCCATGGGCTCTGATCTGACGATCAACGTGACCCCGGTACGCAGCCGGGAGCTTTCCACCCACACCCTGCTCCAAAGCCTGTCCGTCTATGAGAAGGTGGATCAGCAGCGCACCCCGCAGGACATTCCGGAGGGCAGCTTCTACTGGACGCCGGTGGTCACCGCCAACTTGGAGGAGGAGACGCTGAACATCCCCGGCGGCGCGCAAAAGACAGTGTTCAGCACCGGCATTATCGAGGATGTCACGTCCCAAACAGGCACAACGGCGGAAAAGACAGGGCCGAACTCTGTGCGGTATGTGACCTCCAACGCCGATATTCTCATTGTCGCCCGGTTCAAAAAGGGCATGGTGCGCCTTGATGTGGCCGACCGGCGACCCGGCGGCCAGCCCGTTTTTGAGCCTACCCCCGCCTTCACGGGCTATTACGACAATATGCACGAGGCGGTCACCGCCGCCTATTCCAAGATCGTCGCCGCCGGCGGGGATCAGCGGTCTTATACCTTCACCCTCCTCGCCCCCAACAACGCCGCGGGGGACAACGTCACCGTGCGCTATTTCGGCGCGGAGGGAGAAGACCCCGCCAACTGCCTTGACAACGAGATCGTTGACGCAGTGCCCGAGGACGCCATGGTCTATGTGACCTATGATCTCAACGATTTCACGCTGGACTACCAGCACTTCAAGGAGCGCAACCTCAAGCGCTACAACATGACCATTCGCAACGGCTCGATCCTCTACCACGGCAATGCCGACGCAAGCTATTCTCCCGCCAACGACCCTGACGGCCGAGGCCCGCTCCCCAGCGCCTTCCGGGTTGCCGACGGTACGCTGACGCTGGAAAACGTGACCATTGACACCGGCAAAACAGTGGACGGCCAGCCCAACCTCCCCGCCGGCGGCCAAAACGACAAGGTCTACTCCGCCAAGGTCATGGAGCAGGGCACGCTGAACATCGGTCAGGGCTGTCATCTGGGGGATGTGTTCGTCTTTACCGACCGTCAGGAGATCCTCACCGCCACCCCCCAGAAACCCAGCCGCAACTCCGGCCACGTCACCGTCACCGATACCTTTGTAGAAGGACGGACAGAGCCGGTGGCCGAGCTGTGTCTGGCCTACTGGAACTTCTCTAACCAAGTGCGCCGGGTCATCGTCCTCAGCGACGATGTGGCCACTGCCGAGGGCGTGGCCATCCGCCGTCTGTTCGCTCTGAAGGATGTGGACGATAATGACCGTCAGGATGAGGCGAGATACTGGTTCATCGGCACGGACGGTTTCCTCTATAAAAAGGCGGCGGCGGTGCGGCCCAGCCTGATCGTCACCGATGCCGCCGGTGACCCGGTCACCGACGGCAGTCCCCTGAACACATACTGGGACTACAACGACGACCCCGCCGACACGGGACACAAAATTGAGATCGGCGGCGACCCCAACGACCCCTACCCCGGGTACTACGACAGGCTGACCGGCGGCGGCCATGTCAGCTGGGTCAACGGCTACCCCTTCTACTACGATTACACCAGCCAATACGGCTTTGACACGTCGGAGTACAACGTGTCTATCCGGGCTGCGCTTCTGGACGGCAAAGGGGATGAGCTGCCTTTGGATCGCGGCACCATGTCCTACACCGTCAGCCGCATTATCCACAACCCGGACGGCATCACCTCCAACCGCCGGAATTTCGGCGGTATCCTCGGCATGGATAAAACGGGCTACTCCACCCTGCCCTTCCCCACCCTGTCCGCTC
>CARXAY010000050.1 GCA_949093475.1 uncultured Oscillospiraceae bacterium | reverse complement strand
CCTCCGGGCCGCTTACCGCGATCATGTGGTGGGGCACGCCGTCCATCTCCTCCGGCGTGGGGGCGGCGGTGCCGATGGTCATGCCTTTATAGATCTGCATGGAGTCGGCGGAGACCACCTCCCCGTCAAAGGCCTTGGCCAGCGCAACCCCCAGCGCGGTCTTGCCGCTGGCGGTCGGGCCGCAGATCACAACAACGCGGTGATCCATCCCCTTATCTCCGCCGGCGGGACATGAGGAAGCCCAAGAACGTGCCGCACAGGCCGCCCACGATGTGGGTAAGCTGGGAGACGCTGTCCTTGGCGGTGAACGCCGCCACCAGTTCGCCCCCTAAATAGATCACCGCCACCAAAATGAGGGTGATGGGGATCGCCCCATCCCGCATCCCGGCCAGCGAGGACAGCATGATAAGCATGAACACCACCCCGCTCGCCCCCAAAAGGGCGGTGTTGGGATCCCAGATGCAGTGGACGATGCCGGAGACCAGCGCGGTAAAGAGGATGCACCACAGCATATTCCAGCTCCCGTACTTCTCCTCCAAGGGCGGGCCGACCACCAGCAAAAGCACCATGTTGCCCATGTAATGCTCCCAGCTGACATGGCCCAGCACATGGCCGAACAGGCGGAGGTAGCCGAAAAAGTCGCCGGGGGTAAAGCGGTAGATGCTGAAAAACTTCGTGGTCGTCCAGCCGTCGGTGATATTCCCCGCGATGAGCGCCGCCAAGGAAAGGATGGTGAACATCAGGATCACCGGAGCGTTGAACTGGAGCTTGATGACCCTCTTTTGCATATCCCTCGCCATGGCTTACACCCGCTTCCAGACCGGGCCTTGGGGGGTGTCGGTGACCTCCACCCCCATCTGGGCAAGCTGGGCACGAAGGGCGTCCGCCCGGGCAAAATCCTTGGCCTTTTTGGCCGCGGCGCGCTCGTCCACCAGCGCTTGGATCTCCCCGTCCTCCTCGCCGGACGCACCGGCAGCGGTCTGCGCCTGCTCTTGGAGGGCGGCGGCATGTTCCAGCAGCCGCAGGCCCAGCACCGTGTCGAAGGAGGCGATCAAGGCGCGCTTGGTGGCGTCGTTCACGTCCGCCTTCAGCACGTCGTAGAGGGCAGTGACCCCCAGAGAGGTGTTGAGGTCGTTGCCCAGCGCCTCGTCAAAGCGGGCCTTCAATCCCGCGGCGGCGGCCTCGTCCACCTCCCCCTCCTGCGTCAAAGCGGCCACCCGGGCCACCAGCTTTTCGTAGGCGACCTTGGCGTTTTCAAGGTTCTCCCAAGAGAAGGTCAGCGCCTTGCGGTAGTGGCTCTGGAGGCAGAACAGGCGGTACACCATGGGATCGAAGCCCTTCTCCTCCAGCAGGGAGACCGTGAGAAACTCCCCCTTGGACTTGGACATCTTTCCCCCGGTGGTGTTCAGGTGGTGGACGTGGAACCAGTATTTGCACCAAGGATGTCCCAGATAGGCCTCGGACTGGGCGATCTCGTTGGTGTGGTGGGGAAAGGCGTTGTCGATGCCGCCGCAGTGGATGTCCAGCCGCTCCCCCAGATATTTCATGGAGATGCAGGAGCACTCGATGTGCCAGCCGGGATAGCCCACCCCCCACGGGGAATCCCACTTGAGGGCCTGATCCTCAAATTTGGACTTGGTGAACCACAGCACGAAGTCCGCCTTGTTGCGCTTGTTGGCGTCCTCCTCCACGCTGTCCCGAACGCCCACGGCAAGGTTCTCCTCGTCGTGGTCGTTGAACACATAGTATTTCTGGAGCTTGGAGGTGTCGAAGTACACGTTTCCCCCCGCCAAGTAGGCGTAGCCCGTGTCCAGCAGCTTGGTGATGACCGCGATGTATTCCGGGATCATCCCCGTGGCGGGCTGGACCACGTCGGGGGTCTTGATGTTCAGCTTGGCGCAGTCGGCAAAGAAGGCGTCGGTGTAGAACTGGGCGATCTCCATCACCGTCTTATGCTCCCGCTTCGCGCCCTTGAGCATTTTGTCCTCGCCGGTGTCGGCGTCGGAGGCCAGATGGCCCACGTCGGTGATGTTCATCACCCGCGTCACGTCGTACCCCGCGTAGCGCAGGTACTTTTCCAGCACGTCCTCCATCAGGTAGGAGCGCAGGTTGCCGATGTGGGCGAAGTGGTACACCGTCGGCCCGCAGGTGTAAAGGCTCACCTTCCCCGGCTCATTGGGGACAAATTCTTCCTTTTCATGGCTTAACGAATTATAGAGCTTCATCACTGCTTCTCCTCTTTTCATTCGTGCAGTTCCAACGGCAGGCCGTCGGGGTCGTGGAAAAAGGTCATGGCCTTGCCGGTAAAGGTGTCCCGGCGGATGGGCTCGCAGGAAATCCCCCGCCGTTCCAGCTCCGCCACTGTCTTTTCCACGCTATCCACCCAAAAGGCCAAGTGGCGCAGGCCCTGCGCCTCTGGGTAGCTGGGCCGTTCCGGCGCGCCGGGGATGGCGAAGATCTCCAGCTCACCGTCCCCAAACTTCAGATCCAGCTTCCAGTCTCCCCGCTCGGCGCGGAAATTTTCCCGCAGAATGGGAAAGCCCAGCTTCTCCACATAAAATTCCTTGGCCCGCTCGTAGTCCGAAACGATGATGGCCACATGGTGCATCCGATCAAGCATCACCGCTCTCCTCCTTGGCCTCCAGCCGCTTTTCCAGCTCCTCCACCCGGTCGGCCAAGGCCGCCAGCTTCTCCAGAGTGGGATTCTTCACGCTGGTCTGATCCACCTCGTCGGCATAGTGGGTGGAGCGGCCGGCGATCTTTACGATCTGGGCGGGGATGCCCACGGCGGTGGCGTCCTCCGGCACTTCGGAAAGCACCACGGCGTTGGCCGCGATGCGGGCGTTGTCCCCCACAGTGAACGGCCCTAATACCTTCGCGCCGCAGGCGATCATCACATTGTTGCCAATGGTGGGATGGCGTTTGCCCGTCTCCTTCCCTGTGCCGCCCAGCGTCACCTGATGATAGATCAGGCAGTCGTCCCCGATCTCGGCGGTCTCGCCGATGACCACCCCCATGCCGTGATCCATCACCAAACGCCGCCCGATGGTCGCGCCGGGGTGGATCTCAATGCCCGTGCAGTGGCGGGCAAGCTGGGAGTTGAGCCGGGCTAAAAACCGCAGGTGATGCCGCCACAGCCAATGGCTCACCCGGTGAAACATGATGGCGTGAACGCCGGGATAGAGCAAGAATATCTCCAAGCGGCTTCGCGCCGCCGGGTCGCGGGCTTGATAGGCCCGCAGGGTCTCTCCTAATCGTGTCATGCCGCACCTCCAAAAGCCACATATGGCCCTGCCAACAGTCTATGCCTGACAGTTCATTCCCGCGCCTGCCGCCTGAGGTAGCTCCCCTCCGGGGCTTGACAGGGCAGACGCAGCCGGAAGAGCTGCTGGGGTGTCTTGACCTCGCTGAGAGGTGTGCCCGCCTCGTCGGCCAGCTCCTCTGCGGCAAACTGCCGCGCCGCCAGATCAGGGCCGACCAGCTCCAGCGTGTCCCCCTTGGAAAACTTATTGTTGAGGGTACACAGGGACAAGCCGTCCTCCCGGCAGCGCACCACTTGGGCCGCCACCTGCCAGTCCCGGATGTACCGGGCCTCCCGGGTGTACTGGCCCGGTTGGCCGAACCAAAAGCCGGTGGAGTAGTGGCGGTGGCTCACCTTCTCCACCTCACTGCGCCACGCCTCGTCCAGCGGCTCGCCCTTGCGGGCGGCGTCAATGGCGTGGCGGTAAGCCCCCGTGACCATGGCGGTGTAGTAGGCGCTCTTGGCCCGCCCCTCAATCTTCAGGCTGGCCAAGCCCGCCTGCAGCAGCTCCGGGATGTGGTCGATCATGCACATATCCCGTGAGTTGAGGATGAAGGTCTCGTTGTCCTCCTCGTAGACGGGGAAATACTCCCCCGGCCGCTTCTCCTCCATGAGCGCGTACTTGTACCGGCAGGGCTGGGCGCACGCCCCGCGGGTGGCATCCCGCCCGGTCATATAGTTGGACAGCACGCACCGCCCCGACCAGCTCACACACATCGCCCCGTGGACGAAGGCTTCCACCTCCAGCTCCCGAGGGCTTTTTGCGATCAGCTCCGTCACCTCGTCCAGCGACAGCTCCCGGGCCAGAATGACCCGGCTCGCCCCCTGCTCATACCAGAACCGGGCGGAGGCATAGTTGGTGATCCCCGCTTGGGTGGACATATGCCGCTTGACCTTGGGGGCGTACTTCCCCGCCAGCGCGAACACGCCGGGGTCGCCGATAATGAGAGCGTCCGCACCCCAGTCCTGAAGCTGCTCGAAATATTCCGGAAGGCCATCCAGCTCCCCGTTGCGGGGGTTGGCGTTCACCGCCACATGGACGGCCACACCGTGGCTGTGGGCGTAGGAGATGGCCTTGGGCAGCGCCTCCACGTCAAAATTCCCCGCAAAGGCCCGCATTCCGTACCGGCTGCCCGCCAGATAGACCGCGTCCGCGCCGTAGCGCACCGCCGCCTCCAGCCGCTCCATGTCCCCCGCCGGGGACAACAGCTCGATCTCCACGCCCACTCACCTCTTTTCTCTGGTACACCCGACGGTTTACTCCTTGGGCAGACTGTTCAAAAACGCCTGATGCTCATTATAGGTGCGGGAATAGTGGTGCAGGCCGTCCGTGCCCAAGGCGTAATAATAGTAATCGCTGTCCTTGGGATTCATGGCCGCCCAGATGGCCGCCGAGCCGGGGTTGGCGATAGGTCCGGCAGGAAGCCCCGCATAGAGATAGGTGTTGTAGGGCGAATCGATGGCCTTGTCCGCCTCGGTGGGCTGGTTGCCGCCGTTGATATACACCAGCGTCGCGTCGATCTGCAAATAGCCGTTTGTCCCGGAATTGGGATGGTTCAAGCGGTTGTAGATCACCGAGGCGATCATGGCTTGATCGGTGCCGTCGGTCTCCTTTTCGATCATGGAGGCGATGGTGATAATGTCGCGGAGGCTCTTGCCCTCCTCTTTCAGCTCCTCCCGCTGCTCCTTGGTCACCATCTGGGCAAAATTCACCAGCATCTTATTGATGGCGTAGAGGGGATTCTCATTGATATAGAAGCGGTAGGTGTCGGGGAAAAGGTAACCCTCCAGCCGCTTGGGGTCGCCCAGAGGAATCCCCTCCAAGAACTCAAACTTGTAATCATGGTTGGCGGCCATGTCGTTGAGGTCGGCCACTGTGGCCACGCCCTTTTCCTCCAGCAGGGCAAAGATCTGCTCCACGCTGTACCCTTCGGGGATGGTCACCGAGATCTCCGCCTTGCTCCCCGACTTAGAACCGAGAGCAGAGATGAGCGCCCGGTAATCCATGTCGGTGTTGAGCTGATACGTGCCCGGCGCCATTTTGGTCTTGGCCTTGGTCATGGAGCAAAAGAGCTTGAACACCGGCTTATACTCGATGAAGCCCTCCTCTTTCAAAAGGCTTGCCACCTTGCCGATGTCCGCCTCGTAGACCGTCTTGGTGGTGTCCGGTGCGCCGTCTTCCCCTTTGACCGTGACCTCCCGCTCCGTAAAATAGTCCGGGGGCAGGACGACCTCTGCGCTCAAGGGGGCTTTGTTGAGGGCCAGCACGTCCCCCGCGCAGATCCAGCCCACCGCCGCCAGCACGATGGAAATGCCGATGACAATGACCACATAGAGGGCCGCCCCTGCGGCGGCGACGCCCCCTCTGCGGCGGCGTCTGCGCCCGGATGTGCTTCTGCGCCGCGGCTCTTCTCCCGGCGCGGCGGCCCGGCGGGACGGCTCACTGCCGCTTCTGCGGCGGTGGGCTTCCCCGCTGCTTCTGCGGCGGGGCGCGCCGCCCATATCCTGTGCGCTTGTGCGTGATTCCTCCATGGTGAAAACTCCTTTCCCGAATCGCCGCACCCCCTCTCACGCCCCTGCATAGAATGGCACACAGGAAAGGGGTGAAACGATATGTGTTGTGGAAACAATGGTTTTGGCGGCGGATGCGGATGCATTTGGATCATCCTCATCATCATCCTGCTGTGCTGCTGCTGCGGCGGGAACAACGGCTGCGGCTGCGGCAACAACAACTGCGGCTGCAATGACGGCTGCGGCTGCAACGATGGCTGCTGCTAACCGTACTTAACGGCATGGGGCGCGGGCGGGAGCTTTCCCCGCCCGCGTTTCCTGCGCCCTCAGCTTGCTTAACGGTGATGCACCGCCTGTTTGACCTGATGGGCGGCGTCCTTGCCCTTGAGGGCCTCCACCAGCTTGAGACCGAATTCAAAGGAGCTGCCGGCGGCTTCGGCGGTGATCATGTGCCCGTCCACCACCACCCGCTGGCCCTTTTGCACCACGGCGGAGCCCATTTCCTCCTCCATGCCGGGGTAGCACACCGCCCGGCGGCGGTCGGCGATGCCCAGATGGGCCAGCACCGTCGGCCCGGCGCAGATGGCGCAGACGTACGCCCCCCGGTCAGCCGCGCGCTGGACAAGCCCCAGCGCGCTCTGGTCGCCCATAATGGCGCCCACACCGCCCAGTCCGCCGGGGATGACCACCATCTCCAGCTTACCCTCGTCCACGTCCGCCAGCCGGCAGTCGGCCTCCACCTTCACGCCGTGGGAGGACGTCACCGTTTTGCCCTCCAGCGCGGTCAGAGACACCTCCGCCCCCGCCCGGCGCAGCAGATCGACGGGCACGATGGCTTCCGATTCCTCAAAGCCCTCGCCCAGCAGTACATAAACCATTCTCGTTTCCTCCTCCGTTTATGGTTTCAGCACGGCCTGCGCCGCGCTCCAGATCTCTGCGTGGATCTCCTCAATGCTCCGCATCCCGCCATCCTCCAAGCACGGGACACGCCGCCAGCCGTAGTAGTCCGCCGCCGCCTTGGCGCAGGCGCGGCACTGGCGCAGGTACTCCTCGTCCACCTCGTGGATATCCCCCTTGGTGTGGGTCTCGTTTTCCCTGCGGCGCAGGTTTTTCACCGCCTGCTCCGTAGGCATATCCAGCCACAGCACCAGATCGGGTTCGGGCAGCTCCAGCTTTCCGTACTCAAAATCCGCCAGCCACGCGAAAAACTCCTGCTGCGCCTCCCCCGACAGCTTACCGCCTTGATGGACAGCGTTGGAGGTGGTATAGCGGTCGGCCAAGATCACCCCGCCGGAGCGGTAGAATCCGCCCCAGTCCTGCTTCCACGCGGCATAGCGGTCTACCGCATAAAAGGTGGACGCGGCATAGGCGTTCACGTCGCCGGGGTGTGAGCCGAACTCCCCTTGCAAATACATCCGCAGCAGCATAGACGACGGCTCTGCATACCGGGGAAAGACCAGCCGGTGGTACGGCAGTCCCTCGGCGTCCATCCGGGCACACAGCCGGGCAAACTGGGTGGACTTTCCCGACCCGTCCGTGCCCTCCAGCACGATGAGTTTTCCTGCACCGTTCACAACCCGTCTCCCCCCTTATCCTTCCAAAACACCGCCTTGACCAAAAAGCCGGGCAGCTTGGCCATACGCCCGATGCGGCTGGGCTGCTTGATGAGGCGGTAAAGCCACTCCAGCCCCACCTTCTGCATCCATTCCGGCGCGCGCCGAACCGTTCCGGCAAACACGTCCAGCGAGCCGCCCAGACCCACCAGAAGCCCCGCGCTGGTCGTTGGGCCGTTGCGGCGCATCCACTCCTCCTGCTTGGGCGCGCCCAGACAGACGAACACCACGTCGGCCCGCGCCACCTTGATCTCCGCCGCCACCGGGCCGTCCTCTTGAAAATACCCGTCGTGAACGCCGCAGATCTCCAGCTGCGGGTACTTCTCCTTCAAATTCGCGGCAGCCTGCTCCGCCACGCCGGGCTTCGCCCCCAGCAGGTAGAGCCTCAGCCCCTCTTGCGCCAGCCGCTCCATCAACGCCCACGCAAAGTCGATGCCGGGCACGCGCCCCGTCAAAGGCCGCTTGAGGAGCTTGGCCGCGTAGATCACGCCGATGCCGTCGGGCAGGGTCAGCGCCGCGCCCGCCAGCGTCTCGGCATAGGCGGGGTCTTTCTGGGCC